>NZ_JBYCKI010000219.1:0-29677 GCF_057473305.1 Thiomonas sp. TH-17 | reverse complement strand
TCGACCCGGAAGAAGACCACTTCGACGGGCTCTATCTGGGGCAGGCGGTGCAAGGCCATCTCAACTGGAAAAAGCGCCTCAAGGCCATCATCGTCGAGGGTCAGCAAGATGATGTGGACATCGCCTCGGTCGCCGTGGACGACCAGTGCGCCCTGGGTCAATGGCTGCATGGCCGCGCCAAGGGCCGATACGGGCACCTGCCCGAATATGGACGCCTGCGCAAGATGCACGCCGAGTTCCACCTCGCTGCGGCGCAGGTGCTGCTCAACAGCCGCAACGCCCAACGTGAAGAAGCCGAAAAATTGTTGCGCGGCCCGTTCAGCGCCCTGTCCGATCAGGTTCAGCTGGAACTGGTGCGGTTTTACGCCGCAGCGCGGCCGAATTGATCGCTCCCGGGCGATAGACTGTAAAAAACCCTCTAAAAAGGGGAGTGGCGCTAGGGAATTGCCAATTTTTCCCGCAAAATCCGCGCCGTGCGTGAGGTATTCACGCCATTCCCCCACCCGTTGAGGAGCCCCGTATGTCCCTGATGAAAGATTTCAAAGAGTTTGCCGTCAAAGGCAATGTGATCGACCTGGCCGTTGCCGTGATCATCGGCGGCGCGTTCGGCAAGATCGTCGAGGCACTGGTCGGCGATGTCATCATGCCGATCGTCGGCGCGGTGATCGGCAAGCTCGACTTCTCCAATCTGTTCATCGTGCTGGGCAAAGTTCCTACAGGCACGGAAATGACGCTTGCGGCGTTGAAAAAGGCGGGGGTGCCGGTGCTGGCGTACGGCAGCTTCATTACCGTGGCCGTGAACTTCATCATTCTGGCCTTCATCATTTTCATGATGGTGCGCATGATTTCCAAGCTCAAGCACGCCGAGCCGCCGGCCCCTCCCGCCCCCACGCCGGAAGACACCGTGCTGCTGCGCGAAATTCGCGACGCGCTGAAGAAGTAAATCAGGGTCTGTGCCCCGTCAGGCCGCCAACACTCAGGCTTGCCGGGGCAGCTCGACCCAGAACATCGCCCCCTCTCCGGGCTGCGATGTCACGCCAGCGGAGCCGCCATGCTTTTCGGCCACCAGCCGCACGTAGTACAGCCCTAAGCCGGTGCTGCCTGACAGCGGCGTGCCCGGCCCCTCATTGGCCCGGCTGAAGCGCTGGAACAGCCGGGCGGACTGCGCCGCCGTCAGCCCCGGCCCCTGATCCCGCACCCAGAAGCGCACGGTGCGCGGCGCGAGTGTGGCGCCGAGGATCACCTTCGAGTCTGCCGGGCTGTGCTGCACCGCGTTGCGCAACAGATTGGTAGTCAGACGCTCCAGGGCGTCGAAATCGCCCCGCACCCAGATCGGATCGTCTGGAATTTCGCGGACAAAGCGCACCCCTTGCGCCAGCGCCTCGTCATAGGCGAAGTCGGCAGCCTGATGCAGCACCGAGCCCAACTCGATCTCGACCAGGGCCGACGGCTCCAGCGACTGCGCGCGCGACAGATCGAGGAAGCCTTGTGAGAGGTTCAGCGCACGGCGAAGCTGGGTGAGCAGGCGGTCGCGCGCCATAACGTCCATCTTGCCGGATTGCAGCAGTTGCACGGCACCGGCCAGCGGCGCGCGCACGTCGTGGCTGATGAAGGCCAGAGCGTCGTCGCGGCGGGTTTGCAGATCGCGCAAACGCTGCTGCGCGGCTTGTACCTCAAGAATGCGCCCCTCGAAACTCAGTCGCTTGTGCGCGGCCGGCGCATCGCCTTCTGGCGACTCGCGCACGGTGCGGCGCAACTGGCGCAGTTCACCGTCCAGATGGCGTCTGGCCGCCTCCAGCCGTCTCCAGCCCCACAAGGGATAGGCGGAAAGCGCCGCCGCCAGCGCGCCGCCCGGCGCGACCCACCAGCCAGTCAGCAGTGGCAGCGCGGCGGCGGCCCCCACCAGAACCAGCACCCAGGCCACGCTGGCAATCAGACCGCCCAGAGGCATGAGCCGTGGCAGCCAGAGCAAGGGGGCGAGGGCAAGCAGGGCCGTGATGAGCAAGCTCCAGACCACCGCGACGGTACGGATGAGCGTGCCATCGCGCAGCGCGATCAGGGTGTTGGCCAGCACTTCGACGCCGGGCATGGGCGCGCCCTGCGTCGTCACCGGGGTAGCGAGAAAATCGCCCAGGCCCGCGGCGGTTGCGCCGATCAGCACCACCTTGCCGCGCAGGGCGCCGGGCGGCACGCCGCCATCGAGCACCGCGCTCGCGGACAGGCGCGGCACCGTACCGCTGGGGCCGACGAACCGCAACCGCCGCAGGTCGGCGGCGGCCAGGGCGTAGGGATGCGGCAGCACGGCGCTCTGCGCGGGCCGTGGCGCGCTGCCGCGCACGGGCTGATGGGCGATGGTGAGCAGGGTCTGCGCCATGAGGGGCCAGACCGGTGCGCCCACGCCCTCCCAGAGATAGACGCTTCGCGCCACGCCATCGCCGTCGAGCTGCACGCCGATGCGGCCCAGACCCGCCGCAGCCGACGCAAGCTGGGGAATGGGCAGGCCTTCAACGATCTGCCCGCCGCTGCGCAGACTGTCGAGCACCACGGGCAGCGCCACCTTGCCGCAGGCCTGCAGCGACTGGGCCAGCGCGGAGTTGCCCGCCGCGTCGCTGCCCGCTTCGGTGAAGGCGATGTCGAGCCCGACCGCGGCGGCGCCCGCGCGGCAGACCGCATCCACCAGCCGGGCGTCGGTGGCGCGGGGCCAGGGCCAGGCGCCCACCCGGTCGAGGCTGTGCTGGTCGATGGCGACGATGACCACGTCCTGCGGCGGCACGACCGGCTGCAGCCGCTGCCCCAGATCGAACACCAGATGATCGATGCGCTGCAGCACCCCGCTGAGGCTCAGGCCAAGCGCCAAAATCAGCAGCAGAGCGCCAACACGCAGGATCTCCAGCCGGGGTCGCCAGCGGGCCGAGCGCGCCGTGCCGGGCTCAGCAGACCGAGCCAACCGCCGACGAGACTCGCCGAGGCGCAGCAAACGCGCGAATCCGGTTTTCACTGCGGCTTCACGACGTCACAGGGCGGGCAGCAAAGGAATCAGCAGCAGCCAGAGGTAGGGATAGCGCGGCGGCACATCGATGACCTGCACCACCGGTGGCCCCTGCGTGCCGTCGCTGTCGTCCACCAACCGCGCGCCGAGGTAGCGCTTGCCCGAAGACGGCCGCGGCAAGGTCAGCGCGCCGCCCGGCGTTTGCATCTGCGCCAGCGCCGGTTGCAGGTCGGCGTGGTCAGACAGCGTCAGCGCGTAATGTTGTCCTGACGGCGCGGCAGGCAAGTCGAGCAGCAGATGATCGCGGTCGAATCGCATCGTCGCCTTGGCCAGATCGGCCGGTCCGGGGCCCGGCACATAGCGGAAGGTCTGCGGCGGGCTCCACGGCCCCTGCCGCCCCTGCGCGTCGATGCTGGCCACGCGCCAGTGCCAGACGCCCGCGGCCAGATCGGCGGGCGGCGTCCAGTGCGCGCCCTGCTGTTCGACGTCGTACAGCGGCCGCGCGAAATCGTCCTGCGCGGCCAGTTGCAGATGGGAACGCGCCACGTCCAGCACCTCCGACCAGGCCAGCCTGGGCCGCGCCACGCGCACCGTCGCTCCGGCCGCCGGAGCGGTCAGCATCGGGAAAAAAGGCCGTGCGAACACGGTGAAGGCGTGCGACGCATCGAGACCCTGCAAGCCGTTGGCGTCGACCGCGCGCAGCCGCAGCACATAGCGGCCGTTGGGCAGATCGGCCACATTGAGAGTCTTGCCGGTACTGGTTTTCTGCACCAGCACCTGCGCTCTATCGCTCGCGGCCAGCACCTGGCCGAACCACGACACCGCGCCTGCCTGCGCGGGCAGTGTGAAGCGCAGCGGAAGCTGTTCAAACAGGCTCGGCAAGGCCGATACATCGGGCGACGGCAACAGCCGCACCGGCGGCAGCGGCGGCTGCCCCTTGCGCGCCAGCGATCCCATGCCGGCATCCACCCGCACCTGCGCGCCCGAGGCCTGCAGCTCGACCGCGCCGCCCAGGGTTTCCTCCCGCGTGGCCTCGGCGCCCACCCCGACGCGGAACTGCGTGCCGCGCACCACGGCCTGCGCCGACGGGGTGAGGATGCGCAGATGCTGATTGGGCAGGCGGCGAGGGTTGTCCTGAATGTCGATCTGCCCTTGCTGCAGACGCAGCCGGGTGTCGGCCATCAGTCCGTCGGCGTAGAGGCTCAGCGTGTCGAGCGTCAGGTCGCTGCCGGGCTGCAGCGCCAGACGGGTGCCGTTGGCCAGTTCGATGACGGCGCTGCCCGAATCCGGCACCTGTAGCTGCGCGCCGGCGGCCAGCGTCTGGCCCGGTTTGGCGTCTTGCCAGGCCTCAGTCGCCTGCGCCCGCCAGCGCACCGCGCCGAAAGCCTGCACCAGTTGCGCCTTTGAGGGCTGCTGGCGCAGCAGGTCGGCGGGAAACAGCAAGACGGTGCCCGGCGGAATCTGCCGCGACTTCAGCACCCGATTGTCGCGCTGGATCTGCGGCCACTGCGCCGGGTCTCGCAAATAGCGCTGGCCCAGACCGATGAGGGTGTCGCCCGGCCGGACGGTGTAGTGCCACATCGGTTCGCCCGAGACACTGGCTGCGGTTGGTGCGGTTTGCGCCAGCGCCAGAGTCGGCACCAGAATTGGCACCATCACCCACGCGAAAACAGCCAGCAGCAAAGCGCCCAAGCGGGCGGAAAGACGGGTGGAAAACAGGGAGGTCGAGTCACGCATCGGGGTCACATCCGGTTTGAGCCGCCGCCGACAAAAAGGCGGCAAACCGACATTCTCGGCCCGGACGCGTTCAATCGTCGAGTTCGGGCGGCACAGTCAGCGGCCCTTCGTCGGCGCTGCGGGCGCGCTCCAAACGGTAGCCGCGACCATAGACCGACACCAGGCGCCAGCCCGATTCCGGCTGCAGGCGCAATTTGCGCCGCAGGGCGCTGACATGCACGTCCACCGTGCGGGTCTCGACCTCCGGGCGCAGGCCCCAGATGGTCTGGATGAGAAAGTCGCGGGTCAGCAGACGGTTGACGTTCTGCAGAAAGTGCAGCGCCAGATCGGTTTCGCGGTCGGTCAGCTCAACCCGATCGCCCTGCACGAAAATCTGCCGCCGCGAGCAGTCGGCCTCGATTTCGCCCAGACGCAGCCGCGCTGCGGGCAAGTTGCTGCCCGAACGGCGCAGCACGGCCTGCAGGCGCGCCAGCAACACCGGGCGCGACAAGGGTTTGACCAGATAGTCGTCGGCCCCCGACTCCAGCGCCTGCACCACATCGGCTTCGGCATTGCGTCCGGTGAGGAAGATGACCGGGGGCACGTTGGCGCCCAGTTGCAGACGCAGTCTGCACAGCACATCCGGCCCGCTCAGGCCGGGCAGCATCCAGTCGAGCAGGCAGGCGTCGGCACCGCCGCGCTCGACGGCGCGGGCGAATTCCTGCCCGTCCGTGTAGTGCTGCACGTCATATCCGGCTTCGCGCAACCAGTCGGAAACCTCGTGGGCAATGAGCGGATCGTCTTCCAGGTACGCAATACGCAAGGCGAGAGTGGGTGGCACGGTTGAACTGAAAAATGTCATGCTGCTTGGCAGAGATAGGACAGAAGCAATCGATGCGGTACGACCTGAAATACGTACTCCAGAACAACAGTCGACTGCGCACAAAGGCATCGTCTTATGAGAAAACCGTGAATATGTTCACACTCCGAGGGGTTGTCGGCAAGTAGTGTCAGGGCATGGTTTACAAAGTTCGCGCCGGGAATCGACCTGGCGCAAGCCTAAGACGGGTGCGGCCAGTGCGCTTTGATCGCATTGGCCTGCCGACGCTGCCGGTGACATGCGGCATGAATAATGCGCGCATGCATCAAAAACTGGCCAGAAAGACGACTGCCGAGCGCCGGATCGGGCTCGGCGGAGTCGCCTTGCCGAGCGCCATCGCCTTTTTTGGCTTCGCTCTCGGCACCTGCTGTGCGCTGGCGGCACTGGCGTGGCCGCAGACTGCCGCGGCACAGACCGCGAGCCCCTCCCCCGCGCCGCCCGCTTCGGCGGCGCGGGCGGCTGCGCCAAAGTACGAGGTCAAACTCGACGTGCCGGAGGACCTGCGGGCCCTCTTATCTAATAATCTTGATCTGTTGCGCTGGCGCGACTTTCCGGGATTGCAGACCGATCAGATCGAGCGGCTGGCCGATGAGGCGCCCGCCCAGGTGCAGCGCCTGCTCGAGACGCAGGGCTTTTTTTCACCGCAGATCGCGGTGCGCGTCGAGTGCCCGCAGCGCTCAGAGAGGACAGAGCCGATCCGTGTGGTGCTGAGCGTGAATCCGGGCGTGGCCACTTTGGTGCACGCCGTCGAGGTGCAGGTCGACGGCCCCGACGGCCAGCCGGATGCCGCGTTGAGCGCGCGGCTCAGCCGCACCTGGACGCTCAAGCCCGGCTCGGTGTTTCGCGATGCTGACTGGGAATCGGCCAAGTCGCGGGCGCTCTCGCGCCTGCTGTCGGGGCAATGGCCGGCTGCGCGCATTGCCGACAGCCGCGCGACCATCGATCCGCAAACGCATCAGGCCCGCCTGCTGCTGCGGCTGGACACGGGCGCGGCTTATCGGTTCGGCCCGCTCCACATCACCGGGTTGCAGCGCTATCCGGCCAGCATCGTGGAGCGGCTGGCGCCGATGCAGCCGGGGCAGCCGTATTCGCAGACCGCGCTACTCGACTATCAGGCCGCTTTGCAGAACAGCCCTTATTTCCGCAATGCCGTGGTCGATGCCGATGTGCGTCAGGCGCAGGACGGCGTGGCACCGGTGGACGTGCAGGTGACGGAAAACCGGGCGCAGAAACTCAGTTTCGGCGTGGGGGTGAGCAGCGATACCGGGCAGCGGGTGCAGATGGGCTGGCGCGATCTCGACTTTCTGGGGCGCGCCTGGCGGCTGTCGAGCGAGGTCAAGCTGCAGACGCGCGAACAGAGCGGCAATCTGCGGCTGGCTTTCCCGCGCACCGCGATCGGCTATGACGACAGCCTCACCCTGTCGCAAGACCGCACCGACATTTCCGGCCTGGTCACGCGCAACAGCAGCATCGGGGCGCTGCGCGAGCGCACGCGCGGCCACATCGACACCGCGCTGGCGCTGCAGTATCAGGCTGAAAGCCTGCAGCCCGCGGGCGCCGCCTCCAGCGAGGTGCATGCGCTGAGCTTGAACGATAGCTGGACGTGGCGCGACATCAACAGCGTGCTCTATCCCAGTCGCGGCGCCATCATCAATCTGCAACTCGGCGGCGCCAGCAAGGCGCTGCTGTCGTCGGCCAACTTCATCCGGTTGTATGCGCGCGGGCTCGGCTACCTGCCCATCGACCGCAACAACCAGCTTGTTTTTCGCGCCGAGGCGGGCGCGGTGCTGGCCAATGGCGCCAGCGGCATTCCGCAGAATTTCCTGTTTCGCGCCGGTGGGGCCAATTCGGTGCGCGGCTACGCCTATCAAAGCCTCGGTCTGGTGCAGGGCGACGCCATCGTCGGCGGCCGCTACCTGTTTACCGCCAGTGCCGAGTTCGATCACTGGTTCACCCCTCAGTGGGGCGGCGCGGTGTTTTACGACCTGGGCAACGCGGCCGACACCTGGGGCGCGCTCAAACCCGTGCGCGGCTATGGCGCTGGCGTGCGCTGGCGCAGCCCGGTGGGGCTGGTGTCGGTCGATCTGGCTTACGGTCAGGCGGTGCACCAATATCGCCTGAACTTCAGCGCGGGACTGTCGTTCTGATGACCGAGCCGACCGCACCCACCCCGCCGCCCAAACCCCGCCGCCGCGGGCTGCGCCCGCTGCGCGTCTTGCTCTGGGTGCTGACAGCCGCGGCCGCCGTGTTGATCGCCGCCGCAGGCGCCGTGGCTTGGTTGGGCAGCGAGAGCGGTCTGCAGTGGCTGGCCGCGCGCACGCCGCTGCGGCTGGGCAGCACGCAAATCACCCTGAAATATGTGCAGGGCAGTCTGTGGAACTCGGTGCGCATCGGCCAACTGCAGCTCTCCACCCCTAGCTCGACCACCCTCCTGCACGACGCCCGGCTGCGCTGGACGCCAGCCGCGCTGTGGCAGCGCACCCTGCACATCCAGAACCTGAGTGCGCAGCGCATCGACGTGACGCAAACCCAAGCCACCGCCTCGACCGGCGCGCCGCAACTGCCCGCCAGCCTGCGCCTGCCGCTGCGTATCGACATCGACCATCTGGCCGTCGGCGCACTGCAGATCGGCCCGCCTGGGGCGCAGCAGTCTTACGGCAGCCTCAGCGGCCAGCTGCACTACGGCCAGGGCCGCTACCGTGCGCAGTTCACCGCCCTCACCCCCTGGGGCCACGCCCAGCTCAGCGCCAGCCTGGGCGACGCCGCACCCTACGCGCTACAGGCGAGCTTGAACGCCACGCACATCGGCCTGCCCGGCCAGGCGGCTGAGAGCAACGCTGCCGATCTGCGCGCCCACGGCGCCCTGCGCGACTTCACCCTCGACGGCACCCTGCAAATGGACGCCGCCCGTGCCCGTCTGCGAGCCCGGCTCACGCCATTCGATGCCACGCCGCTGCGCAGCGCCCGGCTCAGCTCGAACGCGCTCGACCCCTCGGCCTTCGACGCAGGGCTGCCCCGCGCCGCGCTGAATGTGCAGCTCGATCTCGGCCCGTCGAGCGCGCAGAGGCTGGTGGGCAGCCTGCGCATGCGCAACACCCTGCCCGGCCCGATCGACCAGCAGCGCCTGCCGCTGCACAGCCTGAGCGCCACGCTCGCGGGGGATGCGCAGCAGGCCAGCGCGCACGATCTGCTCATCGACCTGGGCGCAGGCGGACAAATCCGCGGCACGCTGCGCTGGACGCGGCCTGACCTGCAGGCCCGCCTACAGGTTACCCAGCTCAACGCCCGCGCACTCGACGGCAAGCTGGCCGCCACCCGCCTGTCCGGCCCGGTGGCGATCGACGCCAGCGCGCAACAGCAAAGCGTTCAGGCCACCCTCACCCAGCCGGGCTGGGACGTTCGCGTGCAAGCGCAGCGCCAGGGTGACACCGTGCATCTGCGCCACCTGCTGCTCTCGGCGCTGGGCGGCCGTCTGGAGGCGAGCGGCACCCTGTCCATCGCAGGCACGCAGGCTTTCAACCTGAGCGCCCGGCTGCGGCAGTTCAACCCCGCGCAATTCGGCGCCTACCCCAAGGCCACGCTGAACGCCGACCTCACTGCAAGCGGCGCCCTCGCCCGCCGTCAGGCCAGGCTCGCGCTGCAACTCGCTCCGAGCGTTTGGCGCGGCCACACCTTCACCGGCCACGCCCGGCTCGCGCTCGACCCGCAACGCCTGTGGGACGTGGACGCCGCACTCACCCTAGGCGCCAACCAGCTCAGCGCGAAAGGCGCATTCGGCCAGCCCCGCGATACCCTTCAATGGACACTGCACGCCCCGCAACTCGCGCAGATCGACCCCGCCCTGCAAGGCAGCGCCCAAGCGCAGGGCCAGTTGCAAGGCGGCTTGCAAGCGCCCTCGGGAACCGTCTCGCTGCAAGCGGACGAACTGCGCTGGGCCAACGCGCTCGCGCTGCAACACCTCAGCGCCCAGAGCAACTTCCGCACCGGCCGCGCACCGGCCGCCACCGCCTTGCCAACCGCAAGCGCCCTGCTCAACCGTCTCGCGGGCTCGCTGCAGCTCGACCTCGACGGCCTGCGCTGGACCCAGAGCGCGCAAACCGTGCAGATCGGCAGTTTGCACACTCAGGCGCAGACCACGGCGGGGCTGGACGGCCAACTGCAACTGGACGCGCGGCTGCAAGACCTGCGGCTCGCGTCAACTGCAAAAAGCAGCGCAGAAAAAGTGATCGATACCGCGACCCTGAACATCGCGGGCACCCGCGCCCAGCACACTCTGCTGCTCGCCGTCAAAGGCCAGTTGCCCCGGGGCAGCACCAGCACCACTACGCCCACATCGCTGCCCACCCCGCCGCCCTTGCCACTCGATTTCCGGCTGAGCGCTGCTGGCGGCTGGCACGGCGACCAGCAAGGCTGGCGCGGCCAGATCACCTCACTGGAAAACACCGGTCCGGTCGCGCTCAAACTCCAGGCGCCCGCAAAGCTCGATCTGGCGTTTTCCCCGCTGCGGCTGCAGGTTGAGCATGCTGCTGTAAAGCTGCAAGCCGGGCTGATCGATCTGGACAGCCTGCAGCTCGCCCCCGGCGTGTTGCGCACCGCGGGTCGTCTGCAGACCGTCCGCACCGCCGACCTGCTCGCCCTGAGCGGCATCGCCCCGGCGCGGCTGCGCGACACGCTGGTGCTTTCGGGCCGCTGGCAGATCGACGCCGGTGCAACCGTGAACGGCCAGATCCATCTGCAGCGCGACAGCGGCGATATCGCGCTGCAACTTGCCGCCGCTCCCGCCAAGCCCGTGGGCACCGTCACCCTCGCCCCGACCTGCGACGCCACCTTCGGCGCCGCGGCATCGCGCGGCGGGTTCATGCCGCTGGGCATCGGCCAGCTCGTGCTCGACATCACGGCGAAAGACAGCCGCGTGCAGGCGCAGGGCGTGGTGCAGACCGCCATGGGCACGGCACAGGCCAGCTTTGCCACCGAACTCAGCCGCCGCGGCGAGCTGTGGGGCATCGCGGGCGGCGCACCGCTGCAGCTCGACGCGGGCGCCGACATGCCCAGCCTGGCCTGGGCCGCGCCGCTGATCGGCTACGACTACCGCGCCGAGGGCCGTCTGCAACTCGCGGTGCAGGGCCGAGGCACGCTGGCCCAGCCGCAATACAGCGGCAGGCTCGATGGCCAGGCGCTGCGTCTGGCCTGGCCCGCACAAGGCCTCGATC
This sequence comes from Thiomonas sp. TH-17, assembly GCF_057473305.1. NCBI lineage: Bacteria > Pseudomonadati > Pseudomonadota > Betaproteobacteria > Burkholderiales > Thiomonas > Thiomonas sp. TH-17. The sequence goes on along the minus strand of NZ_JBYCKI010000219.1, from coordinate 18,882 downwards.
TCAAAAACGGCGAACTGCGCGCTCACTTCACCGGCGACCGACTTCAGCTCGATCAGCTCCAACTCCAGGGCGGCAAAGGGCAGCTCACGGCCACTGGCGACGCACGGCTACAAAATGGTCTGCCGCGCGCCACTCTGGATCTCAAGGCCGACAAGCTGCAACTGCTCAGTCGGCCCGACCGACAACTCATACTTAGCGGCACGGCGCAGGCCCGCCTGGCCGACAAGGTGCTGGCCATCACCACCGATCTCACCGCCGACAGCGCCGACATCGCCCTGCCCCGCGCCACCGGGCCCACACTGAGCAGCGACGTGGTCGTCGTCGGCCAGACGCCGGCGGCGAGCAAGCCGGCGGCCGCCATGCCCAGCGCCGTGCGCTTCGATGGCACCTTCAACCTGGGCTCCAACTTCCACCTTTACGGCCAGGGCCTCGACGCCACGCTGGGCGGCAGCGTGCGCGTGCGCGCCGACAACGGTGCCACGCCCACGGCGACCGGCAGCATCGAAGTCGTCAAGGGCGAATACACCGCCTACGGCCAGCAACTACAGGTCACGCAGGGCCGCATCAACTTCGCCGGGCCGGTGGACAACCCCGGACTGAACATCACCGCCACCCGCCCCAACCTGCCCACTGGCATCGAAGTCGGCGTGACCATCAGCGGCAGCGCGCGGCGCCCGCTGGTCAAGCTCAGTTCCACCCCCGCGATGCCCGACACCGAAATTCTGTCCTGGCTGGTACTCGGCCAGCCGCTCACGCAGGTGGGCGCGTCCGACATTGGTTTGCTGCAGACCGCGGCGGCGGCGCTGCTCGGCCCCAGCGACGGGCAGCCGCTGCAAACCCGGTTGGCGCACGCTGTGGGGCTGGACAGCATCAGTGTGCAAAGTGCGTCCAGCAGCACCGGCACGAGCAGCACCAATGGCGCCGCGACCGCTGCGTCTGGCGGCGTGCAGAGCACCATCGTCACGCTGAGCAAGCGCCTGTCGGCCAGCACCCTCGTCACTTTCTCGCGCGGAATCGACGGGGTATCGAGCATTTTCACCATCCAGCATCAGCTCACCCGGCGTCTCTCGGTACAGGCGCAAACCGGCACCGAAAACGCGCTCGATCTGTTCTACACCTTCGAGTTTCAATGAGCAGGGGGAACACCCGGTCACTCCGGTCGTCATAAGATGAATCCATCCTTGCCACAGCGAGCTCCCCCATGGCGACCAAACCTCTGAAAATCGGCATCTCCGCACGCATCGATCACCCCCAGCCCGGTCAGGTCGGACTGCGCAGCAAAACCCTGCAATATCTGGAGCAGTCGGTCGCGCACTGGGCCATGTCACGCGATGTGCTGGTGTTCATGGTGCCCACCGTGGCGACCGGCAGCGGGTTGGTGCGCAGCAATATTCGCCTGGGCGACTATGCCGATGCGCTCGACGGGCTCATCCTGCAAGGCGGCTCCGACATGAGCCCGCACAGCTACGGCGAAGATCCGCTCAAGCCTGAGTGGGCTGGCGATCCGGTGCGCGATGGCTATGAAATGGAACTGCTGCACGAATGCATCGAAGTCCGCAAACCCGTGCTCGGCATCTGCCGCGGCGCGCAGCTCATCAATGTCGCCATGGGCGGCACGCTCTACCAAGATCTGCCTTCGCAACTCACCCACAGCCAGACCCAGCACCTCAGCGACACTTACGACCGGCACTACCACCCGGTGCGCTTCACCGAAGGCGGTCTGCTCGCCCGCCTCTACCCCGAAGTCGACCCCGGCAGCCTGAACATCGTGTCGGTGCATCACCAGGCGGTGCGCACCCTGGGCCGCGATCTGGTGGTGGACGCGATCAGCCCCGAAGACGGCCTGCCCGAAGCCATACGCGGCACCGGCCGCAACTTTCTGCTGGGCCTGCAGTGGCACCCGGAATTCCACCACCCGTCCAACCCCGAACTGCTCGACTGCACCCCCATCCTCGACGAGTTCCTGCGCAACGTGCGCAAGCGCCGCTGGTAAGCGCGGCTCAGGCCGCGGGGTTCAGCCAAACTGCGCCGGCCTCCATTTGAGCAGGCGGTTTTCGAGCAGGGTGATGAGCCCTTCGGCAATCAGGGCGACGACGGCCAGCACGATCATGGCGCCGAACACGCCACTGGCATTGAACGCGCCCTGCGCCGTCGAGATCAGCAGCCCGATGCCCTGACGCGCGCCGAGAAACTCGCCCACCACGGCGCCCACCAGCGCGAAGCCGAAGCTCACGTGCAGGCTGGCCAGAATCCAGCTCAACGCCGAGGGCACGACCACGCTCATCGTCACCTGCCGCGGCGACGCGCCCAGAATCTGGGCGTTGGCGATCATGTAGCGGTCGGCCTCGCGCACGCCCTGGAAGGCGTTGCCGAAGACGACGAAGAACACCATGACCACGGCCAGGGCCACTTTTGACGCCATGCCCAGCCCGAGTGCGATGACAAAGATCGATCCCAGCACCACGCGAGGGATGGAATTGGCCACTTTGATGTAGACGCTGAAGATGTCGGCCAGCAGCTTGTTGCGGCCCAGCAGGATGCCGCAGACGATGCCGCCGGCGGCACCGATCAGAAAGCCCAGCACGGTCTCTTCGAGCGTGACCAGCACCTGCTGCCACAACGGCCCCTGAGAAGTACCGTGCACGATCCAGGTGTAGATCTGCGCCACGATCAGCGTGGGCATTGAATAGAAAAACGGATCGATCCAGTGCAGCCGCGCGGCCAGCTCCCATCCGCCCAGGATGATCACCAGCACGGCGATGCGCCAGAAGTTCACCAGCCGGGCGCGGCGGCGCATCAGCCGCTGCGCGGCCGCCTCGGCCTCGGCCTGCGCGATGGCCTGGGCGCTGCGGCCCGGGGGCGTGGTGGTCGCATCAGCCTGCGAGCCCTCGAATTGCACGGTGCTTGCCATCTCTCGGCCTCCAGCTCAGATGTGAACTTCCTCGCGCAGATCGTTCCAGATCTCGCGGGCGTAATCCATGAAACGCGGCTCGTAACGGATCTGCGACATCACGCGCGGCCGCGGCAGATCAATGGTGTAGACCTGCTTGACCGTGGCCGGTCGCGAGGTCAACACCAGCACTTTGTCCGCCAGCGCCACGGCCTCTTCCAGATCGTGGGTGACGAACACCACGGAGCCGCCGCTGGCCGACCAGAGCTGCAGCAACTCGTCCTGCATCAAGGTGCGGGTCTGCATGTCGAGCGCGCCGAAGGGCTCGTCCATCAGCAGGATTTCGGGCTTGTTGATGAAAGTCTGCGCCAGCGCCACGCGCTTGCGCATGCCGCCCGAGAGCTGGTGCGGATAGTGCTTTTCGAAGCCGACCAGCCCGACACGCCGCAGCCACTGCTCCGCCAGCTCGCGCGCCTGCGCCTTGCCCTGACCGCGGAACATCGGCCCCGCCGCCACGTTGTCGAGCACCGTGCGCCAGGGAAAGACCGCGTCGCTCTGGAAGACGAAACCGATGCGCGGATCGATGCCCTGCACCGCCTCGCCCATCAGCCTGACCTTGCCGGTGGTCGGCTGCAACAGCCCGGTGATGAGACTGAGCGTGGTCGATTTGCCGCAGCCGGTCGGCCCGACGATGGCGCAGAACTCGCCGCGTTGCACCGTCATGCTGAAGTCCTGCAGCGCAACCGTGGCCTTGCCGTCGGGCGACAGGAATCTGAGGGTCACGTTGTCCAGCTCGATGGCCGGCACGGTGGGGGGTTGAAACGCCATGGCGCCTCCTGGATCGAGGGACGGGCGCTTCCGGCCCACCCGGCATGCCGCGCCGGGCCGGAAGCGTCTGTAGATGCGATGCTTACTTCGCCGCGGCCGTCACGAACGCGGTCGTGTAGGTCTTCGACAGGTCGATGTGCGCAGCCTTCACCGCGGGCTTGAAGGTGGAGAGGACCTGCAGCACGGTCTGCGGTCCGCCTTCGGGCATGCGGCCGTCTGCGGTGAACATGGGCAGCGACGCTTTCAGCGCCTGCACATACAGCGCCTTGTTGCCGCCGTAGTAATCCGCCGGCATCTGGTCGGCCACCTGTTCTGCCGTGTGGGTGTGGATGTATTGCAGCGTTTTGACAAAGGCGCGGGCGAGCTTGGTCACCTCCGCTTTATGGCTGTTGACCCACGCATTAGGCATGTACAGGCAGGCCGCCGGATACACACCGCCCAGCGCGGCGCGCGTTCCCTGCTCCGTGCGCAGATCGACCAGCACCTTGGCCTGGCCAGTGGACAGCATCTGCGCCGCCGTCGGATCGGAGGTCATGCCCGCGTCAATGCGGCCCTGCTGCATGGCAGCGATGAAGGTATTGCCCGCGCCCACACCCAGCAGTGAATAGTCCCCTTGCTTAAGCCCGCTCTTGGCCGCCATGTACTGCGTGAGAAAGTCGGTGGACGAACCCAGTCCGGTCACCCCCAGCGTCTTGCCCTTGAAGTCCGCGGGCGACTTGATGGTGCCGGCCTCTTTAGTCGACACCAGTTCCACCTCGCCCGGCACTTTGGCGAACTGCACCACCGACTCGATCTCTTTGCCCTTGCTTTGCAGGTCGATGGAGTGGTCGTAGAAGCCGACCACACCTTGCACGGCGCCAGCGATCATCTCGTTCTCGGCGTTGACCCCAGCTGGCTCGGACAGCAATTGCACGTCCAGCCCCTCCTGCTTGAAGTAGCCCAGTTGCTCGGTGAGCTTGGCGGGCAGATAGATGATCTTGTTGATGCCCCCCACCATGATGCTGATCTTCTCGGCGGCCTGCGCCGACGCGGCCATGGCTGTGCAGGCCAGAGCCACCGCCGTGGCGCCTGCGATACGCTTGAATGTGTGCATGGTTTGTCTCCTGTGAAACCTGTTGTCGTGGCGGCGACGCCGATGCGGTGCGCCGTGAACGGAATACTAGGCAGGCGTACCCTTCAATCCGCTTTCAATCGCACCGCGCGAATCTCGGGAGTTTCCCGGATGCCATGGCACCTCCCTGCGACCACAGTGCATCCTTTCGCCCCCTGCTCTGCTGCCATGAAATTGCTGCTCGTCGAAGACAACCAGGACCTCGCCCTCTGGCTGGGCAAGGTCCTGCGCGAAGAGCAGTTCGACGTCGACACGGTGCATGACGGCGAGGCCGCCATCGCCCGGCTGGAGCAGACGCCATACGACCTGCTGCTGCTCGACCTCAAGCTGCCCGGGCTCGATGGCCGCAGCGTGTTGCGCCGGCTGCGACGTCAACGCAACGACCTTCCCGTGCTCATCCTCACCGCCAGTGCCTCGCTCGACATCAAAATCGACAGCCTGGAGCTTGGCGCCGACGACTATCTGGTCAAGCCCTTCGAGATCCGCGAACTGGTGGCTCGCATCAAGGCGCTCATCCGGCGTCAGAGCCGCAGCGGCCAGTCGCAGCTGCGCTGCGGCGACCTGCTCTATGACCTGGACACGCGGGCCTTCCAGGCCGCGGGCGCGACCTTGACGCTGACCCCGCGTGAACACCGGGTCCTCGAAACACTGTTGCTGCGCATGGGCAAGACCGTGAGCAAGACGCAGCTCGCGCAGGCGGTGTTCGCGCCCGAGGACTCCGGCGGCGAGGACGCCATCGAGATCTATGTGCACCGGCTGCGCCGCAAGCTCGAATCCACCCAGGCGCGCATCGTCACCCTGCGGGGGCTGGGCTATTTGCTGCGCGACGCCGACGCGCCATGACCAGTCTGCGTCTACGGCTGCTGCTCTGGGTGCTGCTCCCCATGACCTTGGCGCTGGCCCTTACCGCCCGCCTGTCGTGGAGCAATGCGCGCGATCTGGCCCGGCTCGTCCAGGACCGACAGCTGCTCGCGTCGGCGCAGATGATGGCGGGCCAGGTGGGCTGGCAGGACGGGCAGCTCACCGCCCAGACTCCGCCCGCCGCCTTGGAGATCTTCTCCTCCCCGGCGCAGGACCGCGTGTATTTTCAGATTCGCACCTCACAGGGGCGGGTGCTCGCGGGCTGGCCCGAGCTGACGGTGCCCGCATTGCCCGGCGGCACCGCGGCGCACTATGACGACGTCCGGTTTCAGGGAGACACGGTGCGCCAGGTCACGCTGTCACGGGCGCTGTATCGCAACAACCAGACGACCGAGGTCCTGATCAGCGTGGCCGAAACGCGCCGCGCCTTCGACCAGCTAGCGGCCAGTCTGTGGTGGCCCACCCTGCTGCATGAATCGGCCCTTCTGATCCTGGCGCTGGCACTGATGCTGCTGGGCCTGACTCTGGAACTGCGGCCGCTGCTTCGGCTGCGCGCCACGCTGCGTGCGCGGGACAGCAGCGATCTGTCACCGCTGCGCACCGTGGCCCTGCAGCGCGAGCTGCGGCCCATCGTCGAAACACTCAACCAGCATGCGGGCCAACTCACGCGGCAGATCGATCTGCAGAAGCGTTTCATCGCCGACGCCGCCCATCAGCTGCGCACCCCTGTGGCCCTGATCGCCACCCAGCTCGACTACGCCAGACGCCAACCCGCGAGCGCGGAGTTGCAGCACACGCTCGAAGCGCTGGGCAACGGGTCACGCCAGCTCGCGCAACTCATCAATCAGCTGCTGAGTCTGTCGCAGGCCGAAGCTTCGCACGGAGGCGCGCGGCCCACGCAGGCGGTCGATTTGGTCGGTCTGGCGCGGGACGTTGTCATCGAGCTGGCCGCGCTGGCCGACGCCCGCGATATCGATCTCGGCTTTCTCCCCGCATGCACGCAGGCGCAGGCGCAGGCCTATCCCGCGCTGGCGCACGCTCTGCTCTTCAATCTGGTGGACAACGCGGTGCGCTACACCCCGCGTTGCGGCAGTGTGACGGTGCGGGTCGGGTTCGATGAGGGCCGCGCTTGGCTGCAGGTCGACGACACCGGACCGGGCATTCCGGCGGAGTTGCGCCCTCATGTGTTCGAGCGGTTCTACCGCGGCAACAGCGCCGACACCACGGGAACCGGGTTGGGACTGGCCATCGTGCGCGAGTCGGCGCTGGCCTTCGGGGCCGATGTCACGCTGGACAATCGGCCCGACTCAGCAGGGCTTTCGGCCCGCGTGCGCTTTCCGCGGGCCGAGCCTGGCGCCTCACGACTGCAGGCGCCGCCACCCTGATTCAGTCGAACGGAACCGGCCGCTTGGTGCTGTCGGCCGAGGGCGGCAGCAGGGGCAGCAGAATTTGCGGCTGCTCACCCGTCAGGGTCTTGAGGAAGGCCACGATGTCGGCGTTTTCCTGGGCGAAGTATTTACGCCCCAGTTGTAGACGACCCATGATGTCGACCGCTTCAGTCAGGGTATCGGCCTGCCCGTCGTGGAAGTAGGGATAGGTCAACTCGACGTTGCGCAGCGTGGGCACCTTGAAGTTGAAGCGGTCGGCATCCTTGCCGGTGACGGCCGCGCGTCCCACCTCTTTGTTGGCCGTCTTGTACGGCTCCTGAATGCCCATTTTCTGGAACGAGGTGCCGCCCATGATGGTGCCGTAATGGCAGGCGATGCAGCCACTCTCCTTGAACAGCTTGTAGCCCGCAAGCTCCTGCTTGTTCATGGCCTTCTTGTCGCCTTTGAGCCAGAGGTCGAAGCGCGAATTGGGCGTGACCAAGGTGTCTTCGAACGCGGCGATGGCCGTTGTGATTTCGTTGATGGTGACCTTGTCGGTACCAAACGCCACTTTGAATTCAGCGCGGTAGGCCGGAATGGAGGCCACTACGTCAGCGGCCAGGTCATGGGTGAAGCCCATTTCGCCGGGGTTGGCGATCGGCCCGCCGGCCTGCTCCTTCAGGTCTTTGGCGCGGCCATCCCAGAACTGCGCGAGATTCATGCCCGAGTTGAGCACCGTGGGCGAGTTGATCGGGCCCTGATGCCATTTGTGGCCCACCGAAGTCTTGATATTGTCGGTGCCGCCCATGCTCAGGTTGTGGCAGGAATTGCACGACAGCACGCCCGACTTGGACAGACGCGGATCGAAATACAGCTTCTTGCCCAGTTCCACCATGGCGGGGTTGATGACTTTGAACGGCTCGATCGGCTGAATCGGCTCGCTGCTTTGCGCAAAGGCTGTGCCGCCCGCCAGCGCAGCGGCCACGGCCACTGCGCGCAAAGTCCATTGAATACGCTGTTTTTTGCTTTGCATGATGATCCCCTTGAATTGACTCACTGTGATTGGCGCCCATGTCATGTGTTGTCGTAATCCGTGACATTCAGACACCAACGCGACCAGCTTATGCGGGTAATCCCTCAGTTCTTTTGCGCCGCAGCAAAGTTTTGCAACGCCGCCCGCCAAGCGCAGGCCAGCCGGGGGAAAAGCGGCCCACCTATCATGCCGATTGAATTTTTGGTTCCCCGGACATGCGCCAACACGGCGCTCGCCTGAAAGGCCCGCATGCAAACTCATACCCTCGCCCGGCTCTGGGTGACTGCCCAGTTCGGGCTGCTCGCCCTGATGTTTGGCTGGCCCTCGCCGCATTGGCGCCTGAGTTGGCCCTCGCTCGCGCTACTCGCCGCTGGCGCGGCGCTGGTGCTCTGGGTGTTCTGGCACAACCGGCCGGGCAATTTCAACATCGTGCCCGAACCGCGCCAGGGCGCGCATCTGGTGACCACCGGGCCTTACCGCTGGATGCGCCACCCCATGTATGTCGCGCTGATTCTGTTCATGGCCGGCGTCGCCGCAGCGGCGCACAGCCCGGTGCAGTGGGCGCTGTGGATCGCGCTGGGCGTGGTGCTGAATTTCAAGGCGGCGATGGAAGAGCGGCTGCTCTCAGGCGTCTGGCCCGATTACGCCAGCTATGCGCGCGTCACCCGCCGCTTCATTCCTGGCCTCTGGTAAGGCAGCGGCCAGCAGAAACGGAAACGCCAGCCCGCCGCAAATCGTCTGCAGCAATATCGCGCCCAGCGCGCTCCAGCCCGGCAGAAAGCTCCAGCTCGGGCTGAACGCCACCGCCGCCAATGGCAGCAACAGCGCGGCCACACAGAGTTGATAGAAGCGCCAGCGCATCAGATCCTGGCGCTGCATCCGGGCGCAGTGCACCTGATGAAACCCGAGCACAAAAGCCAAGGCGGCGGCCAGAGTCAACAGCCCGACCCCGCCTTGCCCCGTCGCCCAGGCCCAGACGGCGAGCAGCGCCACGCCGGCCGCGAAGCCCAGACGCGATAGCCAGCGCCCTTGCGCCGCAGCCCGCATCAGCACCGCCATCAGCCCGAACAAGAGCGTCACGCGCCACAGCGCGGTACGGTCTACGGCGAGATACAAGCAGGCCCATTGCACGGTAAACAGCGCACCGCCCCAGAGCGCTGGCAGCAGCGACGCGCCCTGCGCGAACAGCGCAATACCGTGCCAGCGCGTCCACAGCCAGAGCAACAACATGGCCCAAGCCACCGCAATGGCCGCCTGAAACAACGCCGCCACCTGCCCGGTCGCGTGCTGCACGCTGCCGTACTGCAGCAGCCAGCACAGCAAGGCGCCAGTCAGCATCCCCAAAGATCGAGGCTTGAACGCAATAGGGGCAGAAACAAACGACATGCATCCATTGTGACTGAAGCCAGCCGACAAACGGCTTGTGAGACACGTCAAACCACACATCACGCAACTCTGCTGCAATGAAGCAATTTTGCTGATCTGCCCCACGCCATGAACTGGAACTCTCTCGCGCAATTCATCCATCTGCTCGCCGTGGTCATCTGGATCGGCGGCATTCTTTTCATGGATGGCTTTCTGGCGCCCGCGCTCAAACGCGCCATCGCGCAGGCCGAGTCGCGTGCGCGGCTGCTTTACGGGCTGTTCCGCAATTTCTTCGCCGTGATCTGGGGCGCTGGCGCGTCGCTGGTCATCACCGGCTACGGCATGGTGTTCTTGCACGGCGGATTTGTCGTGCTCAGCACAGCGCAATGGGTGATGGTGGTGCTGGGCAGCCTCATGGTGCTGCTCGCGCTGTATATTTTTTTTGTGCCCTTCCTTCGCATGCGCAGCGCCGTGCTGTGCAGCGATTGGGGCACGGCCTGCGCACAGGCCGCGCAGATTCGCGCCCTGTCCGCGGTCAACATCGTGCTCGCCGTGCCCACCATTCTGTCTGGCGTCTGGGCGATTTTCGGCGCACCGTTCTGACGCGGTGCGCCGCGGGCCCTAAATCAGCGTTCAGCCCTTTTTCGCCTCGCGTTCGGCGGCCAGGGTAGCGGCCACGCCGGGGCGCGCTTCCATGCGCGCCTTGTAGCGCACCAAGGCGGGCCAGGGCGAAAGATCCACGCCGACAAAACCGGCCCAGGTCAGGATGGTGTAGAGATAGGCATCGGCCACGCTGAAGCCGGCCGGCATCAGGTAGTCGTGTTGGTCCAAGGTCTGGGCGATCAGGGCGAAACGCTCGGCCAGCTTGGCCTTTTGCGCGGCGATCAGATCGGCGCTGCTGGCCGGGTTGAACAGTGGGCTGAACTGTTTGTGGAGTTCGGTCGAGATGAAGTTGAGCCACTCCTGCAACTGGTAGCGCGCCAGCGTGCCGTTGGCCGGGGCGAGGTTCAGCTCGGGTTTGCGGTCGGCCAGGTATTGCACGATGGCCGGGCCTTCGGTGAGGATGGTGCCGTCGTCGAGTTCCAGGGTGGGCACATAGCCCTTGGGATTGATGGTGCGGAAGTCGCGCCCATCGCTGGTCTGCTTGGTCTTGAGATCGACCTTGACCACGTCATGCGGCAGGCCGAGTTCGTGCAGGACGATGTGGGGTGAAAGCGAGCAGGCGCCGGGGCTGTAGAAAAGCTTCATATCAGAGTCTCCAGGAAGTGTCGCCACGGTCTTGCTGCCTTGGCGGCGGGGAGATCATCGTAAGTCGGGGCGCGGTTTTCTGCAGGCGCGGCCCAACTCACGATGGGGCCGTGGTGCGGGCTTGTTTCGCCAGTTCGACCAGGGCCGCGCGGGCGGCCTCGGCGTCGAGCACGGGTTCGGCGAAGTTGAAGCGCAGCACATGGGTGTCGGCGCGCACGTCGAAGCCGTCGCAGTCGATCCCGACCATGGCCGCGTCGAGGACTTCCACGCCATGCACATGGCGGCAGTATTCGCGCAGGTTGTGCGCATGGTCGGCGTTCATGTGCGCGAGGATGCCGTCTTCGGCCTCGGCCAGCGCGGGGGCGGCCGGCGGGGCGTAGCGCTCGGGGCGGATCCAGTGGATCTTGCCGAAGCCGCCGATGAAGCGCACGTCTTCCACCCGCAAGCGATAGAAATGAAAGTCGTGCATGGCGAAATAGCCCTCGGCCTGCGGCAGATAGCGCAGATAGCGTGCGCCGAATGCGGCCTTGTCGGGCAATGGCTCGGCCCGCGCCACCAGGGTGACGCGGCCAGCAGCCTGCATGTCTTCGGCGCAGGGATGCACGATGAGGCTCACCCGAGGATCGGCGTCGATGTTCTTGGTGTGTTCGGCCAGGGTGGAAATGAGAATGACGGGATGGCCCTCGTGATCGAGCACATAGGGAGAGACCGAACCGAAGGGAAAACCGTCCAGCCGCTTCGAGAGGGTGGACAGCACGCCGTTCTGATGATTGCGGACAAAAAGACGGGCCTCCTGGCCCAGGGCAAGCGCGTGTTCGGTGTCAGCCATGATGCCGTTCCTCCATGTTGTTGATGCGATTGCAGCAGCCTAGCCTTAACGTCGGCTGAATGCGCTCTGCAACCGCCTTTGCGACCGCTTTACCCGACCGCTTCACCCGCCCGGGTTTTGCACGTCGCGGGCTTCGATGGTGTCGCGCAGCCAGTAGATCAGCACCACGCCCGGTACGGCCGCGACGACGGTGAAAAGATAGAAGTTCGGCCAGCCCAGCGCATCGACCAGATAGCCGGTGGCCGGACCGACATACACCCGCCCCACCGCCGACAACGCCGACAACAGCGCAAACTGCGTGGCGGAAAAACGCACGTCGCACAGCGCCGACAACAGGGCGACAAACGCCGCTGTGCCCATGCCGCCGGTGAAGTTTTCCACGCCGATCGCCAGACCCATGAGCGCCAGACTTTGCGGCGACACCGCCAGCACCCAGTAGGCCAGATTGGAAGCGCCCTGCAACACACCGAACAGCAACAGCGCCCGCCACAGCCCCAGCCGCGCCTGCAAGGCCCCGCCCAGCAGGGCGCCGACGATGGTGGCGACCAGCCCCATGCTCTTGTTCATCAGCCCCACATCCGCCGGGCTGAAACCCACGCCGCGAATCAGAAAGGTGGTGGACAAGGCCCCGGCAAAGGCGTCGCCAAGTTTGTAAAACACGATGGCCAGCATCAAGACCCAAGCCCCCTTGCGGCTGAAAAATTCTTGCAAAGGCTCGACCACCGCCTCGCGCAGGGTGCGCGGCGGTTTGGCATGCAGCGGCGGGCGCGGAGCCCACAGGGTCACGAGGGTAAGCACGAGCATCAGCCCGGCCATGAGGGCGTAGATGCCGCGCCAGCCGGTCACATCGGTGGCGAGCCAGAGCGCCAGACCGCCCGAGACGATCATCGCCAGCCGGTAGCCCAGCACCAGTACGGCGGCCCCGGCGCTGCGCTCGGCGGCGGGCAGCACATCGGTGCGATACGCGTCGATCACGATGTCTTGCGAGGCCGAGAAAAACGCCACGCCCACGGCCAGCAGCAGCAGCGGCACGGCACGGGCGCTGGCGGCGTCCACGCCGAGCCGCTCGGCCGCATGCACCAGCCCCGGCCAGGCTGCTGCCTGATCGGGGCCGGGCACGCCGACAAAGGCCATCAGACCAAGCATGGCCGCCAGCAGCAGTTGCGCCAGCAGCAGCCAGCCGCGCCTCCGCCCCAGCCAACGCCCCCAGAACGGCACGGCGTATCGATCCATCGCGGGCGACCAGAGGAACTTGAACACATAGGCCTGTCCGACCAGGGTGGCAAAACCGATGGCTTTCAGGCTCAGTCCTTCGACCGTGAGCCAGGCCTGCAGCGTGCCCGCCGTCAGCGCGAGCGGCAGCCCTGAAGAAAACCCGAGCAGCAAGACCGCGGCGATGCGGCGGTTGCCGAAAACCGCCCAGGCCGAAACGGCGGGCGGCGTGTCGTTCATGGAATCTGCGGGGGCGGACATCGAGGGATGAAAGCGTTGAGCCAGGGCGCAGGATACCCAAGCCCCGCGCTCAACCCGGCGCCATCTCTCCCGGCAGGGGCCAACCCAACAACTCGGCCAGACGATTGACCACCCATTGCGCCTCCGCCGCGTTCACGCCGGAGTCGGGCGTGCACAGGCCGCGCCATACCCGCAACAGCACGTCGTCGTCGGTGACATGCAGGCTGGACTTGATCTCTGCGGCGTGCTCGGTCAGCATCGTGGCGAGGTCTTCGCAGAACTCGTAGCGCGCGGTGATGACCTCGCGCGGCGCGCTGGGGCGGGTGCGGTGCGGCGCCAGATAGAGCGCGATGAACGAGGGCGGAACGACGAGCTGCGAGTCGTTCAGGCTGAAACAGCCCCCTGACTCGCTGCGCTCGTTTCCCCCCGAGGGGGAGTCAGTTCCTTTGGAACGGCCGTGCGGAACTGACATCACTCGAACCCGACGACCGGATGCGGCTGATACGGCGCCTCCAGCGCCGCCCGCTCCTCGGCGCTGAGCGAGACCGACAGGGCGGCCACGGCGTCGAGCAGATGTTGCGGTTTGGACGCGCCGATGATGGGCGCCGTCACGCCGGGGGTGCCCAGCAGCCAGGCCAGCGCCACCTGCGCCCGGGGCACGCCGCGCTGCGCGGCCACTTCGGCCAGGGCCTGTGCCACCTCGCGGTCGTTGTGCTGCGTGCGCTCGAAGATCTTGGCGCCAAAGACATCGCTGGCGATGCGCGGGGTTTCCTCGCCCCAGGGCCGGGCCAGGCGGCCACGCGCCAGCGGGCTCCAGGGCAGCACGGCGACCTCTTGATCGCGGCACAACGGCAGCATCTCGCGCTCTTCCTCGCGGTAGAGCAAACTGAGCTCGGGCTGCATGCTGACGAACCGTGTCCAGCCGTGTTGCTGCGCGACCTGCTGGGCTTTGGCGAACTGCCAGGCGTACATGCTCGACGCGCCGATGTAGCGGGCCTTGCCCGCCTTGACCACGTCGTGCAGGGCCTCCATGGTTTCTTCGATGGGGGTGTGCGGATCCCAGCGGTGGATCTGGTAGAGATCGACATAGTCCATGCGCAGGCGTTTCAGGCTGGCATCGATCTCGAACAGAATCGCCTTGCGCGACAGTCCGCCGATATTGGGCGCCTGCCTGGACGGAAAGCGCACCTTGGTCGCCACCACGATTTCCTCGCGGCGGGTGAACTCGGGTAGCACGCGGCCGAGAATCTCCTCTGAGGTGCCGTCGGAATAGGAATTGGCCGTATCGAAATAATTGATGCCCAGTTCCACCGCCTGCCGGATCAGGGGACGGCTGGCGGTCTCATCGAGCGTCCAGGGGTGGTTGCCGCGCTCGGGCGCGCCATAAGTCATGCAGCCCAGACAAATGCGCGACACCTCAAGGCCGGTGCGGCCGAGTCGGGTGGTTTTCATAGGGTTTCTTTCATAGTGTGCGGGCTGTTGCGTCCACAGCCTCAAGGAAACGCAGGGCTGCCCCAAGTTTCCTTGCCCCCCCCGAGGGGGGCCGACTGGGCGCAGCCCTGCCTTGGGGGCACTCTGGGCATTTTGCGGCACACGCAAAACCCGCGCACAACGCTACGGCGTTTTCGGCGGCTTGGCGCTGGCGCACACCGCGCGCAGCAAGGGGTCGTCTGCGGCCAGCGGCTGCCACTCGGGATGCGCGGGCAGGCCATCGGGCAGAAAGTTCGCGTCTTCGACCGGGGTCATGCGTGAGCCGGTGCAATCCATCAACATGGGCACCGAGTGTGTGGGCTGGTAGCGCGAAAAAAGGTAGAGCTTGAACAGCACCCAGTCCGGATGCGCCGAATTGCGCATGAACGCGGCGGGATCGACGGCGGTGAAACGCTGCACCATCGGCCAGACATAAGACCAGGGCGCCAGCAAGGTATCCACCTGCACCCGCTGCACCACGACGACGCTCTTGGGCAAGGTCTGCTCGGTGCGCTCGGCCCAGGTGTAGTCGGCATAGACCGTGTAGGCAAGGATGGCCGCACCCGCCACGGCGGGCAGCACATAGGGCGGCGGCTTGCGCATGAAGGTGCGAAAACCGGCCCAGGCAAAAAGCGCGGCAATCGCGCCCATGAGCAGGCTGACGATGAGATTGACGGTCATGTTCGTGCGGAGGTTCGACTCAGACGCGGGCGCCTATGCCATAGTGGTTGGACAGCGCAGTTTGCTGGATTTTGACGACGCGCAGCGCATCACGCAGATGGGAGCGCTCCAAGGCCGCGAGTTCGCGGGGTGCAAGCCAATTGTCGGGCTTGTCGCCCGACCGGGCCTGCTGCGCCTGATGACGCAGGCGCACGCGCGAAATCACGTCGAAAGCCTCGATCAGATCACGCAATCCTTCCTGGCTGATGCTGCTGCCCTGCGCGGCAGCGCTCAGACGCTCTCTGGTGCTCACCGCGCTGGAGCCGACCTGCAAAGCATACAGACGCGCCAGATCGACAATCGGCGCTACGCCGCCGTGCTTGAGGTCGATCTGGCCCGCGTGCGCGCCGCGCAGGTCGGCGCTGAGGCCGCCAAACCAGTTCAGCGGCGGGCGATGGGTGAGTGCATTGCTGGCCATGTGGGCCTGAAAGATGCTGCTGGCGCGTGCCATCGCCAGGGTCTCTGCCTGCAAGGTTGCGTGCAGCGCCGCCGTGCCGTCGATGACGCGCAGGTCGAACATCACGCTGGCGAGCATCTGCGCCCTGGGGTCGGGCTGGGCAATCCACTGCCGGAAGTAGCCTCGCCACACGGACAGCGGCTGACGCCAGCGCGGGTTCACCGCCATCATGTCGCCGGGACAGTACACATAACCGCACACGTTCAGACCATCGCAAACCTGACGGGCGAGCGTCTCGAAGTAAACCCCATGCTGCTGCGACTCAAAGCGGTCGTCGAGAATCAGGGCGTTGTCCTGATCGGTCACCCCGGTTTGCTCCTGACGTCCCTGCGAGCCACAGGCCACCCAGGCCCAGGGAACAGGCGCCGCACCCAGTTCGCGCTGCGCGAAGAACAGCAAGCGCCGCGTGACCGCGTCGGTCACGCTGGTGATGAGCCGACCGGTTGCAACAGGATCGGCGCCGCCTTCCACCAATTGCTGCAACAGTTGCGGCAGCGCCGTCACTGCGGTCTGCAAGGACGCAAGATCGTCGCAGTGCCCGATATCGGCCACCATGAACAGCGCCGATGATGCCTGACGCCGCACGAAATCGCTGTGCGTGAGCATGCCCACCAGCCTGCCGCTCTCGATGACCGGCAGGTGACTGATGCCGTGGTGCAACATGAGCAGCAGCGCATCCACCCCGCTGTCGTCCGGGCGCAAGGCGATGACCGGCGCGCTCATGCAGGCGGTCACCAGCGGAGGTTCGCAGCTTTGGGTGTCGGCCAACCAGTTACGCAGGTCGCGCAGGGTGAGCATGCCGATGACCGTCTCGCCCGCCATGATCGGCACGCAGGAAATGCGATGGTCGCGCATGCGCTGCGCGGCCTGCCGCAAATGGGCGTCGGCCCCGAGCGTCACCGGATCGCGATGCATCAGCCGTTCAACCGGCACGGCCAGGCCGGAGAGTTCACGCGTCATGATCTTGCGGCGTAAGAACAAAAAACCCCGCCACGCGGGCGGGGAAAGAATGCCGAATGCGCGGCACAGTTCTGCGGCGAAGCGCGAAGCACTTCGCCGCAGACCCGATCAGTGCCCCGCCACCGGAGCCGCGGCGCCTCCGGGAGTGCGGATGTGCTCAACCAGATCCTGCACATGCCGCGGTGGCGGCGCGGTCACTCGCGACACCGCCCAGGCGACGGCGAAATTCACCGCCGCGCCCACCGCGCCGAAGGCCTCGGGCGAGATACCCAGGAACCAGTTTTCGCGCACGTTCTTGGCCATTTCGGTGCCGGGAATGAAGAACCAGCCCTTGAACCAGAAGATGTAGAGCAAGGTGATGCCGATGCCCGACAGCATGCCGAGAATGGCCGCCGTGCCCCCGATGCGCTTGCTGAAAATGCCCATCATCAGCGCCGGGAAGATCGACGAGGCCGCCAGACCGAAGGCCAGCGCCACCACCTGCGCCGCAAAGCCGGGCGGATTCAGCCCCAGATAGCCGGCCACGACGATGGCCCCTGCCATGGCGATACGCGCTGCCAACAACTCACCCTTCTCGGAAATATTCTTGGCGAACATGCCCTTGAGCAGATCGTGCGACACCGAGGAGGAGATGGCCAGCAACAGGCCCGCTGCGGTAGACAGCGCCGCCGCCAGTCCTCCGGCCGCGACCAGGGCGATCACCCAGTTGGGCAGGCGGGCGATTTCCGGATTGGCCAGCACCATGATGTCGTTGTCGATCTTGACCATCTCATTGCCCTTCCAGCCAAAGGTTTCGGCTTTCGCGGCAAAGTCCTTGTTTTTGTCGTTGTAGTACTGGATGCGGCCATCACCGTTCTTGTCCTGCCACTTCAGCAAGCCGGTCTCTTCCCATTTCTTGAACCAGGTCGGGCGATCGGCATACACCAGATTGCCGTCAACCGAACCCACCGGCCCCGTCTGGATGGTGTTGGTCAGATTCAGCCGGGCCATCGAACCCACCGCAGGTGCGGTGAGATACAGCAGGGCGATGAACACCAGCGCCCAACCCGCTGAAGTGCGCGCATCACGCACGCGGGGCACGGTGAAGAAGCGGATGATGACGTGCGGCAGACCAGCAGTGCCGATCATCAGCGACAGGGTGTAGAGCACCATATTCAGCTGATTATTTGTGTCTGCCGTGAAAGCCTTGAACCCGAGATCACCGATCACCTGATTCACCTTGTCGAGCAGATGCATGCCGCCGTCTTGCGTGGTGCTGAACAGGCCCAGCGGCGGCACCGGATTTCCGGTGAGGTTCATGGAAATGAAAATGGCCGGAATGGTGTAGGCCAGAATCAGCACCACATACTGCACCACCTGGGTGTAGGTAATGCCCTTCATGCCGCCGAGCACCGCGTACATGAACACCACGGCCATGCCGACATACAGACCCGTGCTCACATCCACCTCGAGAAAGCGGGAGAACGCCACGCCAACGCCGCGCATCTGACCGATCACATAGGTGATGGAAATGATGATCAGGCAGATCACGGCCACGATACGCGCCGCCTGCGAAAAGTAGCGCTCTCCGATGAACTCGGGCACGGTGTATTTGCCGAACTTGCGCAGATAGGGCGCCAGCAGCAGAGCCAGCAGCACATAGCCGCCCGTCCAGCCCATCAGGAACACCGAACCGTCATAGCCGAGGAACGCAATGAGGCCCGCCATCGAAATGAACGAGGCCGCAGACATCCAGTCTGCGGCGGTCGCCATGCCGTTGGTGACCGGATGAATGCCTCGGCCGGCGGCGTAGAACTCGCCGGTATTGGCGGCACGCGCCCAGAAGGCAATGCCGATGTACAGCGCAAAGGTGAAACCCACCACCAGGTAGGTCAATGTCGTCAGGCTCATTGGAGGTCTCCGTGCCGGTTCAGTCTTCGTCAACGCCGAATTCGCGGTCGAGCTTGTTCATACGCCAGGCGTAGAAAAAGATCAGCACCAAGAACACCAGAATCGACCCTTGCGTGGCGAACCACAGCCCCAGGTCGGTACCGCCCACCGGAATCCCGGAGAGCATGGGCCGCAGCAAAATGCCGAAGCCGTAGGAAACCAGCGCCCAGATCACCAGCGATATGGCCATCAGGCGCAGGTTGGCGGACCAGTAAGCCTTTGCTGACTGCTCCCGTGCTGCATTGTGTTGTGTCGTCATGGTTTGCTTATATGGATGCCTCCCGGCGATCAAGAGCAATTGGCGTTGTGTTGTGAAGAAGTCGGCTGCTGCCTTATATCCGGCCTTGGTTGCATATTGATCT
>NZ_JBYCKI010000218.1:0-9920 GCF_057473305.1 Thiomonas sp. TH-17 | reverse complement strand
TGCTCGGGTCTCCAGTAGATCTGAGGGGGCTCACTGCATAACGGCTCACACGCCGGTGCCGTGGACTGCAGACGGAAGTATTTCAGCAGCCTGGTAAGCGAGTTCGGTTTGCGTCCCAGCCCGTCTGTTCAGGGTAATTGAACAGAAAAACAGAATTTATAAATTTTCCTTACCTAAAGCCGCCCTTAGGATTACTCCTGCCGTCGGCTGATACAGGGCGGCCTTCTTGTCGCGGCGGCCTGATCAAAGGCTGGCAGGCCGCCGCTCCCTTTCAAGCTGTTGCAGCAGACTTCCGTGCGAAAGCCCCAAGCCGATGAACTGGATTGATGTTGCCGTGCTGGCCCTGCCAGCCTTGCCCCTGTTGTCCGCTGCCCTGATTCCCCTGTTGTCTGGGGGCCATCAACGTCGCGCGGCGCGCTGGAGCATCGGGTTCACCACGCTCACGCTGCTGGTGGCGCTGGTGCTGCTGGTGCAGTATTTGCGCGGCGCGGAAGGGCAGTCGCTGTTTGTCGGCGTGGCGCAGATGGGGCTGCTGCTCGATCCGCTGAGTCTGGCCATGTCGGTGCTGGTGGCGGGCATCAGCCTGATCGTGCATGTGTATTCGCTGAATTACATGGCCGATGAGCCCGGTTATGTGCGCTTTTTCTCCCTGCTCGATCTGATGACGGCGACCATCCTGCTGATGGTCAGCGCAGGCGATCTGATCACTCTGCTGGTGGCCTGGTTTGCCGTGGGGCAGTTGCTGTATTTCCTGCTGGGACACAACACCCAGCGCGAGGTCACCGGCCGCTACGCCTTCTGGACGTTCATCACCTACCGGCTGGGCGACCTGCCTTTGGTGGGCGCGGCGCTGTTGCTGGTCAAGGCCTATGGGGCGTGGGATCTGCCCACTTTGTTTGCCCGCGTGGCCGCTGATCCTCACTTGCAGCTTGGCGGCGTGGCCGTGGTGCCGGTGGCCGGTCTGCTGGTGGCGCTGGCGGCCTTTGCGCGCTCGGCCCAGTTTCCGCTGCACATCTGGCTGCCCTACACCATGGACGGCCCCACGCCCGTATCGGCGTTGATGCACGCGGGCATCGTCAATGCGGGCGGCTTTCTGTTCAACCGATTCGCGCCGCTGCTCATCCACGCGCCGGACGTGCTGCACCTGGCTTTCGTCGTCGGTTTGGTCACGGCCTTGCTCGGCTCGGCGCTGATGCTCACGCAAAACGACATCAAGAAGTCGCTGGGCTACTCCACCATGGGCCAGATGGGCTTCATGATCATGGAGTGCGGGCTGGGGGCATTTTCACTGGCGGTGTATCACCTCATAGCGCACGGTCTGTTCAAGGCCACGCTGTTTCTCGGCTCGGGCAATGTCATCGGCGATACCCGGCGCGACGACGGCGTACCCGCCGATGACATCTACACCTTCGTGGTCGAACGGCGCCCGCTGCGTGCGGTAAAGGTGCCCTGGCTGCTGGCCGCGGCGATCACCGTGCTGGTGCCCGCTGTGGTGCTCGGGCTGTCGCACTGGCTGGTGGCTGCCGACTTCTTCCACAAACAGGGCGCGATCGTGCTGCTGTTCTTTGGCTGGGTCACGGGGGCGCAGGTGTTTTTCTCCATTCACAAGCTGCCCAGCGAAAACCCGTGGCGTTCGCTGGTCATGATTTTTCTGTCATTCCTCATCGTGGTCGTGGGCTACACCCTGATTGCCCACGCGTTTGAGACCTTCCTTTATCCCGATCCGGTGTTGCGTGACGCCACCTATGCCGCGGCGGGCATCAACCTGCTGGCTTTCGATCTGATGATCATTTTCTTCACCCTGGTGCTGGTCGGCGCCTGGCTGGTGACGTTTTATGCGCAGTCGCTCGATCTGGAGGGGCGGCAGGGCACGCTGTGGAACGCCATTTATCTCAATCTCTACGCCCTGATTTCGCGCGAGTTCTACATCTCCGACATCTACACCCAGATGTCGCGCGCCACGGTTGCAGCGTCCAAGCGGGTGAACGTCTGGCTGCGCTGGGTCTGAGAGAGTATGAACAAATCCGCCATGTCCGCTCCTCGTGCCCAAACACTCCCGCTCGGCGTTGCAAATGCGCGCCGTGCCAACGGGCACGCCTGTGCTTTGCGCCTTGACCGGGTGCGTTTGGGCGCGCCGCTCGGCCACGCCGGATTCATTCACACCCTCTGAGGGGGAAGCGATGATCGAACTGCTGATCTGTGCCGTCTTGCTGCTGCCGCTGCTGCCTTTCAGCCTGGCGGTGAATGCCGCGCTCCAGGCGCTGCCCAACTGGCTGCGCGCGCTGCTGCTCGTCGCCCTGCCGGTGGCGGGGGCGGTGGTGCTCGGCGGCGTGCCTGTGCCGACCGGAGCGATGGCCCGCGTGATCCAGGTGGTCGCGGCGCTCACCGCGCTGTTCTATGCCTGGCGACTGCTGTCGGTGCGCGAGCTGTTCGTTTGGGCGCGGCTGCAGGCCACCTCGGCCTGGGCGCTGATCTGGCTGGCCTGGCTGTTCGGTATGTCAGGTGAGCGCTTGATTGCCGTGGCGCTGGCGCTGAGTCTGCCGGCCGCTGTGCTCACCCTGCTGGCCTGCGCGCTGCAACGGCGTCTGGGCGGCGCTTATCTGGGCTTGCGCGGGCGGCTCGGTGCAATCTATCCCCGTCTGACTGGGGCGCTTGTTGTGGCGCTGGTGGCGGCACTGGCCGCGCCGCCGTTCCCGGGGTTTTTCGCTCTGCTGGCCGTGCTGCATCAGGTGTCGGCCCTTTGCGTGTTCACGGTGCTTGCGGTCTGGATTTTGTGGAGCTGGGCGGCTTCGATGCTGTGGCAGCACAGTCTGTTCGGCGAGCCATGGCCGCAGCCAGTCGGCACCGCCGATCTGTCGACAACGATGGCCGCCGTGTGGGTTCTGCTGGCGCTGGCGGCAATCTCTCTAGGTCTAATCGGGGGTTGGGTATGGTCGATGCATTGAATCTGGCTAAGCGCCTGCGGGTGCGTTCGACCGCCTATGTGGCGGGCGAGCCGGTGCCCTATTTCTGGCCGATGCGCACCTTCATCCACCACAACCCGCTGTACGGGCTAGAGCACTTGCCGTTCGAGCAGGCGGTGCGCCGCGGCGCGGAGTTGTTTCACGCGCGCATGTTCTTGCCCCGCACCAACTATCAGCACTGGCAGCGTGAGGGCAAGGTGCAAGCGCAGACGCTGGCCCAGGAAATCGAGCGGCGCGCGCAGCAGCTGCCCTCCGTGACGGGGATCGACTGGCCGCAATGGCTGCATGCCATGATGCAGGCCGAGCATGACCGCGACATGGTGGTGTCCGGCGCGCAGGCCCATGAGGTGCACGCGGCCCTGCACGCGCAGACCGCGACCCAGCAGACGGTCGATGCCGCTGCGTTGCTGCCCGCCTTGAAGCAGCGACTTCACGCGCACACCCTGCCCGAGGCGGTCGATGCCTTGTGGGGCACCCGCCTGGCCGACGAGCTCGACGAGTTGGTGATCAAGAGCTGTCTGGACTTTTTCGACGAGGACCAGTCCTCCTGGCGCATGCCGGGGCGAGAGCGCGGGCTGTTTGCGGCCTGGAGCGAAGTCACCCGGCGCAATGCTCGCATGTTCCTTCGCGGGCTGAACGTTCGGCGCATTCTCGACCGTGTCGAAGATGCCGAAAGCGCCGTGGTGCATGTCATGGAGGAAATGGGCGTCGACACCGATGACTGGTCGGCCTATTTCACCCGCGAGCTCACCCGCCTGCACGGCTGGACCGGCTTCGTGCGCTGGCGGGCCTCGGCCAAGCATTACTACTGGGCGCAGCGCTATCCGGCCGACATCGTCGACCTGCTGGCCATTCGGTTGATCGTGGGGCTCGCCCTGTTGCAAGAGAGTGCGCGCCATCGCGGCACGCCGGTGCAGCGCGGGCAGCTCGACGCCTTGCTGCAAGAGCGCAGTGCCGAATGCCTGCTGCGCGAGGCGCTGCACAGCGGCGCGGTGCTGCCCGACTGGGCGCAGCGCATCGACGACACGCTGGCGCGTGGTCACTGCGCTCGCTGCGACGACCTGCTGCAGCGTTACTGGCCGCTGTGGCAGCGCAAACTCGCGCAGGAACAGGCCGACGCATTGCGAGCGCTGGCTGTTGCCGCCAAAGCCACGCCCGCGCTCGAAGCGCTCGACCCCAGCGGGGTGCAAGGCCTGCTGCAGGGCCTGCAGGAATTCGCCGAACAGGAGGGCATGGTCTGGACTCTGGCGATGGAGGCGCAGTCCATCGACCATCTGCTGGCTCGGGTGCAGGTGCCCCAAGACCTGCCTGCCAACAAGCGTCCGTTTGCCCAGGCCTGGTTTTGCATCGACGTGCGCTCTGAGCCCATCCGCCGCCATTTGGAGCGCGTGGGCGACTATCAGACCTTCGGCATCGCTGGATTTTTCGGCGTGCCCGTGGGCTTTCTGGGCTATGGCAAAGGCAGCGAAAGCCACTTCTGCCCGGCGGTGGTCACGCCCAAGAATCTGGTGCTCGAACTGCCCGCGGCCCTCGACCCCAACGACGAAGACTTTGTCAGCACGCTGGGGCACGTGCTGCACGACCTCAAAAGCTCGGTGCTCTCGCCCTACGTCACCGTCGAGGCGGTGGGCATGTTGTTCGGTCTCGATCTGTTCGGCAAGACTCTGGCGCCACTGGGCTACAGCCGCTGGCGCAGCCGCATCGACGCCGAAAAGCCCGTCACCCGCCTGCTGGTCGACAAGCTCACCCGCGAGCAGGCCGATTCCATCATCCGCACCCTGCAGCGGGCAATGATCGTCAAGGCGCTGCATGCTGAGTTGCACATCGACCGCGAACGGGTCGACGACGCCATGATCCGCGAACTGCGCGAAACCGCGCTGCGCCACCGCAGCGGACCCACGCGCCTGCGCGAGTCGTTCGGCGTGTCGGACAAGCAGGAGGCCGAATTCATCGACAAGTTGCGCGAGGTGTACCGCGTCGATCCCGACTTTGCCGGCTACCAACTGGTGCGTCTGGGGCGCATTGGCTACTCGCTCGACGAGCAGGTCAACTATGTGCATACCGCGTTGACCATGATCGGCTTGACCAAGACCTTCTCGCGCTTCGTGCTCATCGTCGGCCACAACGGACAGACCGAGAACAACCCCTACGAGTCGGCGCTGGACTGCGGCGCCTGCGGCGGCGGCAGCGGTCTGGTCAACGCACGGGTGCTGTCCCAGATGGCCAACAAGACGGCCGTGCGCGAGCGCCTTGCGACCATGGGCATCACCATCCCGGAAGACACCTGGTTCCTGCCGGCCGTGCACACCACCACCACCGATTCCATCGAACTGCTCGATCTCGACCTGCTGCCCCCGCGTCTGCTCGTCTATCTGGAGCGGTTGCGCAACGGCCTGCGGGCGGCTTCGCGCCTGGCCGCAGCCGAGCGCATGCCCAAGTTGATGTCCAGCCCGCGTGAACTCGATCCAGCCCATGCTTACCGCCTGGCGCACCGTCTGGCGGTTGACTGGTCGCAAACGCGGCCTGAGTGGGGGCTTTCGCAGAATGTCTACGGCATCATCGGCCGCCGCAGTCTGACCCAGGCCGCCGATCTGGAAGGGCGGCCCTTTCTGCAGTCCTACGACTGGCGCTGTGACCCCAAGGGGCGTCTGCTCGAGAACATTCTCGCGGCGCCCGTCGTGGTGGGCGAGTGGATCAACCTGGAGCATTTTTTCTCCACCGTCGATAACGCCCACATGGGCAGTGGCAGCAAGGCCTATCACAATGTCGCTGGACGCTTTGGGGTGATGACCGGCAATCTGAGCGACCTGCGCACCGGCCTGCCGATGCAAACGGTGATGCGCGAAGGTCGCCCCTACCACGAGCCGATGCGCCTGATCGCCCTCATCGAGGCGCCGCTGGACTTTGCCGGGCGGGCGCTGCAAAGCGTGGTCAAGGTGAAAAATCTGGTGCTCGGCGGCTGGATACGCGCCATCGTCATCGACCCCACTCAGGGCTACAAACCTTTCGTTTACAACAATGGGCAATGGGAGGAGCGCGCACCGCTCGTTCCCCAGACTCAGGAGGATCTCGTCGCATGAACGCCATCAAGCTGTATCCGCTGAAAAAGCTGGAAATCATCCTCGAAGGAGCGCACAAGGAGTTCGCTACCGACCTGCTCGACCGCGCCGGAGTGAAGGGTTACACCATCGTCGGCAACCTGTCGGGCAAGGGTAGTCACGGCATGTACGAAGGCCACCTCATGTTCAATGAGGACGATGCGCTGATCATGATCATCGCTGCGGTGCCCGAAGAGCTCGTGGGCCCACTGCTCGAAGGCTTCCAGCCCTTTTTTGAGGCGCACTCCGGCGTGGTGTTCGTGCACGACATTCAGGTGGGGCGTCCCATCAAATTCCGCAACTGATCGGCGCCGAAACGGATCGGATGGTTTAGTTTTCCTGAACGAATGTGTTGTCGATATAAATTGATTCTTATGTGTGCGGGGCGGTATTCTTCAACCCGCTTTCAAGGATATGCGGTTTGTGCAGAGATCTTCTGACCTCTCACGGCTGCTTGGAATTCCAAGCAGCGCAACGCAAGACGGGTCGCCCCGACTTGTCCTGTGTTGCGGTATCAAAGAGACTTTCGGTTGGCCGCCCGTACCTGTTGGCCAGAACATTGAAATTTTTGTCACGTTTCATCGCTAAGGAGTGATCGATATGGCAGTTAAGACCTATCAGGCCGGCGTTAAGGAGTACCGGCAAACCTATTGGATGCCGGAGTACACCCCTCTGGACACCGATCTACTGGCCTGCTTCAAGATCACCCCGCAAGCGGGCGTCGATCGTGAAGAGGCTGCGGCGGCTGTGGCGGCTGAATCGTCCACCGGCACTTGGACCACGGTGTGGACCGACCTGCTGACCGACATGGACTATTACAAGGGCCGCGCCTATCGCATCGAAGACGTGCCCGGCGACGACACCTGCTTCTACGCCTTCATCGCCTATCCGATCGACCTGTTCGAAGAAGGCTCCGTGGTCAACGTGTTCACCTCGCTGGTGGGCAACGTGTTCGGCTTCAAGGCCATCCGCGCCCTGCGCCTGGAAGACATCCGCTTCCCGATCGCCTACGTCAAGACCTGCAACGGCCCGCCCAACGGCATCCAGGTCGAACGCGACGTGATCAACAAATACGGCCGCCCGCTGCTGGGCTGCACCATCAAGCCCAAACTGGGTCTGTCGGGCAAGAACTACGGACGCGCCGTGTACGAGTGCCTGCGCGGCGGTCTCGATTTCACCAAGGACGACGAGAACATCAACTCGCAGCCCTTCATGCGCTGGAAGCAGCGTTTCGACTTCGTGCAGGAAGCCACGCTCAAGGCCGAAGCCGAAACCGGTGAGCGCAAGGGCCACTACCTGAACGTGACCGCACCGACCCCGGACGAAATGTTCAAGCGTGCGGAGTACGCCAAGGAAATCGGCGCGCCCATCATCATGCACGACTACATCACCGGCGGCTTCTGTGCCAACACCGGCCTGGCCCAATGGTGTCAGGACAACGGCATGCTGCTGCACATCCACCGCGCCATGCACGCCGTGCTTGATCGCAACCCGCACCACGGCATCCACTTCCGCGTGCTGACCAAGATCCTGCGTCTGTCGGGTGGCGACCACCTGCACACGGGCACCGTGGTGGGCAAGCTCGAAGGCGACCGTGCCTCGACTCTGGGTTGGATCGACCTGCTGCGCGAATCGTATGTGCCGGAAGACCGCAGCCGCGGCATCTTCTTCGATCAAGACTGGGGCTCCATGCCCGGCGCCTTCGCCGTGGCCTCTGGTGGCATTCACGTGTGGCACATGCCCGCGTTGGTCAACATCTTCGGCGATGATTCCGTGCTGCAGTTTGGCGGCGGCACCCTCGGCCACCCCTGGGGCAACGCGGCCGGCGCCGCGGCCAACCGCGTGGCGCTTGAGGCCTGCGTGCAGGCCCGCAACGAAGGCCGTCAGGTCGAAAAGGAAGGCCGCGAGATTCTCACCGCAGCCGCCCAGCATTCGCCCGAACTGAAGATCGCCATGGAAACCTGGAAAGAAATCAAGTTCGAGTTCGACACCGTCGACAAGCTGGACGTCACCAACAAGTGATCGATCCCGGTGCGGCGGCAGCCTATGCCGCCGCTGCCTGACACCGTTTGCTCTCAAAGGAATTCATCATGGCCACTGTGCAAGCTTACAAAGCCACCAAGAAGTACGAAACCTTCTCTTACCTGCCGCAAATGACGCCCGACCAGGTGCGTCGCCAGATTGCCTACACCATCGCCCAGGGCTGGAACCCCGCGGTGGAACACACCGAAAAGGGCACCTCAGCTCGCGTGAGCTTCTGGTATATGTGGAAGCTGCCGCTGTTCGGCGAGCAGTCCGTCGACGCGGTGCTGGCTGAACTTGAGGCCTGTCACCGCGAATTTCCTGACCACATGGTGCGTTTTGTCGCTTATGACAACTACTCCCAGAGTCAGGGTCTCGCGTTCGTTGTCCACCGCTGATCGCGGATCTGGCGTGATGGCATCAAGGCCGTCGCGCCGGTTTCCGAGGCTGCGTGCCTCGGATTCAGACTCCGGGTTTTCTGAATTCACGACTTCTCTGCTTCGAGGTCCACCATGACATATCCTGCCGATCGCCATGCGCAGGCGACCCTTTCGGGTCGCGAGCTGGCACTCAAGCGGCGCCAGGCCATGGCGCTGCATGGCAAGGCCGGTTCGGCCAAGCCTGCTGGCGCCCCTGCGCGCCAAAGGCCGGAGATGGCTGCCGCATCTTCTGCTGCTACTTCGCAGTCGCGGCCCGCCTCTGCCGTATCGGCAGCGCCCGTCGTGCGTGCGGCCGTCTTTGCCCCCGTCTCTGCGCCCACCGCGTCGTTGAATCCCCCGCAGGCGCAGCTCAGTCCAGCGCGTGCGCGCCGTCAGGCGCTGTCACAGCAGGGTAAGGCGGCGGTCAAGCTGGCTGGAAGCGGCGGTCCGAGCGCGCATCTGCGCCCCTCGGTCGCTGCGATCTCCCGAGAGGCTTCCTCTCGTGATGCATCCGCTGCTTGCGGCTGCGCCACCGAGCAGTCCTGTGGTTGCGGTTGCGCCGATGTGGCTACGGCTCCGGCGCTGTCCACCCAGAGCGCGATGTTCACACCCGCTGCTGATGTGTCAAACGCTGTTCGCGCTGTGCCGATGGCGGGAGGTCGCGCCCTGGCGCAGGCTCGCCGTGCCGCGCTGGCGCAGGATGGCAAGGCCGGTCTGCGTCGTGTGGCGCAAGCCACCAAGATTGCGGCCTCGCTTCCGGGACAGGATTGGCAGGCCGCCATGAGCAAGGGGGCGACCGCTCGCCAAGTGGCGATGCAGCGCCGTCATGTGCAGTCGCTCGTCGGCCGCGCCGGCGCCTCCGCCGCTACCGAATCGTCGCGTCCCAGTGGCCGCATGAAGGCTCGCAACACGCAGGCTCCCGTGCCGATGAAGGTCGAGGAAGGGCATACCCTTTCGGGCCAACGTGTGACGGGCACTCAAGTCGAACGCAACCAGCGCGTCAGCGGCAACGAGCCGGGCTCCTGCCGCGCCATCACCGGAACCGAATACATCGGCTCTGAGCAATTCGACACGTTGTGCAAGACCCGCCCAGCTCCCAATCCGCCGAAGGTGGGAGTGAGCACCACGCTGCGCGAACAGCGTGTTACCGGGACAGAAGTGGGCCGGTCCTCCAAAATGACAGGTGACGAGCCGGGCTCTTGCCGCGCCATCACCGGCTCCGACTATCTGAGCGCTGAGCGCTACAAAGAATTCTGTGACGCCCGTCCGCAACCCGGCGCACAAAAGGTTGGCCGCGGCACCACTGAAATGGGTCAGCGCTTCACCGGCACTTTGGTGGATCGCCCGGTGAAAGTCACTGGCGGCGAGCAAGGCTCGGATCGCACCGTCACCGGCACCAGTTACAGCATGGCCAGTGC
>NZ_JBYCKI010000217.1:0-9014 GCF_057473305.1 Thiomonas sp. TH-17 | reverse complement strand
TGTCGCGGTCGTAGTAGTCCTCGTGCTCGACGCGCTTGAGGAAGGCCACGATACGGTAGGTCAGCGGCGTGGCCAGCACTTCCCACAGCACCTTGGCGATGTAGTTGAACAGCATCACCTTGCCGAGCAGCGACCCACTCCATGCGCCCAGGAACGCGCGACAGAAACTAGACTCCGTTCACCTCACCCGACTACGTCGCCGCCCGCTGGCCTCTCATCAACCGGAATGCTGGCTTCCCATGAACCGGAACGCTGGCTTCTCTTGACCGGAATATGCACGGCCCAACCCGACCCGACAGCTACCGGGTGCCGGAAGCTACACCACGCAGCGGGACACAATCCGGTGGTGCAGCCCGGAGTGAAGTCCTTGGGGCAGAAATACAGCACCAGCCATTGACCGCGATAGGCGTCCAGCGACTGCCAGCGTCTGTTCTGATCCTGCAGCTTGAAGCCGGGGGCCACCTGCCCGATCTGCGGCGGCATCGCCCGCAAACGCCATGGCGGGCGGCAGACACGGCGCAAGAAGCATCACGAGCCTGCGGCACATGGGGGTCTTCCGATGCGGGAGAAACTCATGCTGGCGCGCACGCTGGCAGCTCGTGCTGCAACGCAATCTTCAGGGAACACCCGGCGTACGTGTGTGGCGTCCAACACGCAGGGTCAGCAGCGCGGCCACCAGCAGAAAACCGCCCGCAAGACGGATCACGTTTTCCGGATTGCCCGCCAGCAGCGGCCCATAGATCCACGGCAAAGTGAGGATCTGCAGCAGCATCGGCACCACGATGAACACGTTGAACAGCCCCATGTACACGCCGGCGCGTTCGGGCGGAATGCTGCCGGCCAGCAGCGCGTAGGGGTTGCCCATCATGCTGGCCCAAGCGATGCCGAGACCCACCATCGGCAAGAACAGCCAGGCGTGCACATGGATCTGCGGCAACGCCAGCAGCCCGACACCCCCAGCGCAAAGGCTGGCGACATGCAGTGCCCGCGACCCGAAACGCCGCGCCAGCGGCAGCATGGCCAGCGCCGCCAGAAAGGCGAGGAAATTGTAGAAGCCGCCGATCTGGCCGTTGATCAGAACCGCCTGGGTGAAACCCGCTGCATGCGAGTCGGTCGTCCCGAACAGGGTGCGTGCCAGCGACAGCGGGATGTACTCCCAGTAGCAGAACATTGCGTACCACTGGAACAGCATCATCACCGCCAACTGGCGCATGGTCGGCGGCATCTCGCGCAGTGCCGATAAGATCTCGTCGAGAGTCGCCTTCCAGCTGCGCGGCGCAGCCTCGATGCGCGCGCGTTCGGCTTCGGTGAGAGGCAGTTCCGGCGTGGTCCATGCAGACCAGGCCACGGTGGCGATAGAGACCACCGCACCAATCAGGAACGCAGCCACCACCACGTAGGGAATGCCATGTGCATTGACCAGCCCTGCGTGCAGACCGAATAGCACCATGATCGAGGGCGTGAGATAGGCCAGCGTCTGCGAGAGCCCGGTGAATGCGCTCTGCATCAGAAAACCGATCGCATGCTGGCTGCTGTCCAGGCGGTCGCTGACGAACGCGCGATAGGGCTCCATGGTGACGTTGTTGGCCGCATCCAGGATCCACAGCAACCCGGCCGCCACCCACAAGGCCGGACTGTAAGGCATGGCCAGCAGGCACAGACTGCACAAAAGCGCACCGACCAGAAAATAAGGCGTGCGCCGCCCCAGGCGCGTGTCGGTACGGTCGCTCAACGCACCGATCAGCGGCTGGATCATCAGCCCGGTGATCGGCCCGGCCAGCCACAGGTAGGGCAGCGTAGCATCATGTGCGCCGAGGTATTTGTAGATCGGGCTCATGCTGCTTTGCTGCAGCCCGAAGCTGAACTGGATGCCGAAGAAGCCCAGGTTCATGTTGACGATCTGGCGGATCGACAGGCGTGGCTTTGCGACAACCAGGGGTGTGGCGTTCGCGCTCGACGAGGTCTCGCTGCCGTGCATCACAGGTCTCCGGGTCAGCGCGCCGTCAGAGCAGACAGCGCCGCACGCCACGGTTCGTAGAAGCCGACGGCGGAGGGAAGCGCGCCGCGCAGTCCGCAACTGGCTGCCGCGAAACGAGAGGCGAAGGCCATGGCATCCGCCAGATCCCCGTGTAGAGCAAGAGCCGCCAGTACCGCGGCGGCGAAAGCATCACCCGCGCCGACGGTATCCACCACCGGCCCAGCCGGGATCGCGGGCTGACGCGCGCGCAGCACGCCGTCCGCATTCCAGGCCGTGGCGCCATGTTCGCCATGGGTCAGCAGCACGTTGCGCAGCGACAGAGCTTCTGCAAGACGCGCGATGGCCGCGCTTCGACACATGGATGCCTGCACACCTGGCGCATCGTCCGCGAACTCCAGCCAGCGGCACATCAGGGCGAGCTCCTCGGCGTTGACCTTCAGCACCTCGGCACCCTTGACGGCCTGCAGCGCAATCGCCGGCGTCGTCCCCGCCTCGCGCCAGTTCAGGTCGACGAAGCGTCGTGGCCGCAATGCGCCGCTCAGCGCTTCAAGTGCGGCATGGCTGTCGGCGCTCCGCAGTACCAGAGTGCCGGCATACAGCCAACAGCGTTCTGGCTCCCAGGCGCATGGCAGCGCCGCAAGCACGTTGACGGCCTCGCCAGCATCGATGTGGTCATAAGCCTGGTCGGGAAGAATCTCGAAACGGTGGCCATGCGTATCCTCGTGCACCCGCACGCGTCCGGTGGCACGTCCGGGATCGCGTTGCACGCCCTCCATGCGCAGGCCACAGCGCGTGGCCACCGCGTCGATTTCCTGCGCTGCAGCATCCATGCCGATGCGGCTGACCAGCAGCGGTTCGAGGCCCAGTCCCGCCAGATGGCAAGCGACGTTGAACGGTGCGCCACCCGGCAGTTCGGCCTCGGCAAAGGCGTCTACCAAGGTCTCACCGAAGACCACCACCAAGTCGTGCCGCGCTCCGCACTGCCCGGTCATGCGCAACACCACCAGGCCATGCCCCAGGCAGGAATCTGCAGGGTGCCGTCTCCACCACGTGCCAGGCCTGGCCACAGAAGCTGCCAGTCATCCTCCAGTCCGAGCGCCGCGGCATCGACGTCGCGCACCCCCGGCGCGAAATTGAACAGCGCCGTGGAATGCGCGCCACGACGCAGACCAAGCAGCGCCGGATCGGGCAAGGCGACGATCTCGACCGGCGACTCCAGGCTGCCGGCCGGCAGCGCGCGCCGCGCCAGCGCCAGCTGCCGCAGCAGGGTCCGCGTAGCCGCGGGCACGCCGATACCCGCGTCGGCCTGCGCCGCACGCTGCAGGTCGTAGCGGGGACGCTGCAGCCAGCGTCCGTCCGCAGCCAGGCGCGCGGCATCCCCGCTGTCGCAATTGTTGGTCTGGCCGAATTCGTCGCCCATGTAGACCAGTGGCACCATGCCAATCCAGTAGGCCAGCCCATACATCAGCGCGAAGCGTGCAAGTGCCTCCTGCCACGGCGCCTGGTCCGCGGGCGCGTCAAGACCGAGCAGGCTCGCGGTCATGCCGTTGGTGCCATGCACACCGGCATTCTGCTGCTGGAACGCCGCGCCGCGCGCATAGCTGTCTCCGCCACCCTCGAGGAAATGCGCAGCACGCACAACGCACGCTGCGGCGTCCTCATCCCCCTGCGCATCGAGTACGCCCCAGACAATATCGTCATGGCATCGCACGTAACTGATCCATCCGCAGCCTTGCGGCAGCCGTGGCGTCTGCACGAGTTGCTGGCGCAGAAGCGTCGCGTCCCCGTTGGCCAGGCTGGCCCAGGCTGCAGCCATCTGACCGCTGTGGTAGGCCAGCTGGCAGGCGTGGCCGGCATCGTCTCCTTGACCGAAGTAGCGCGCCAGTTCGCGCGTGGGCATGATCGCCTCGGCCTTGAGCACCGTACCCGGCGCGGCCAGATCCAGCACGGCGCGAAAGGCCACCAGCAGTTGCTCCACTTCGGGCAGGTTCACGCAGTCTGTGCCCTTGCGTTTCCACAGGAACGGCGCCGAGTCCAGGCGCAGCACTTCGATGCCACGATTGGCAAGACGCAGCATCACGTCGGCCATCTCGGCGAAAACCGGCGGATGCGCGTAGTTGAGATCCCATTGGAACGGATAGAACGTGGTCCACACCCATCCGCCGAGCGCTTCGACAGGGGTGAAATTGCCGGGCGCGGTCTGCGGGAAGATCTGGCCCAGACTGCGCTCGTGGGCGGCGACTTCACCGGCATCACGCAGTACATGGAAATAATCGCGGTAACGGGCATCCCCGGCACGCGCAGCACGCGCCCAGGCATGGTCATCAGCCACATGGTTCAGCACGAGGTCGGCACACAGGCTGATACCTGCCCCGCGCAGTGCCGCGGTCAGCTCTTCGAGGTCCGCCATGCTTCCAAGCCCCGGCTCTACATCCTCGAAACTGGCCACGGCGAAGCCGCCATCGCTCTCGCCGGCACGTGCGCGCAGGAACGGCAGCAGGTGCAGATAGCCCACACCCAGTTCGCGCAAGGCCGGGATGCGTTCGATCACCCCTCGCAAAGTCCCCGCGTAACGGTCGACATAGGCGCTGTAGCCGATCCACCGCGCACGCTCGATCCAGTGCGGATCCCTGCTGCGCGCGGCATCCTGCTGGCACAGTTCAGCGTGACGCCGTGCAGCCAGTGTTCCGATGCTGGCGCATAGCGTATCGAACCAGGGCGAGAATCCTGGGAGCGTGCCGTACAACGCGTGTAGCGCTTCGTGCAGGCGTCCTCCCGCCTGCGTGAAACGCAGGTTGGCCTCATCGCAACGGTCACGCGGCATGGCCGACACGAAAGCGGCGCGGCCGACCGCGATGTGCCGCAGCCGGCCGCGAAGCTGGGCTTCTGGTTCGCTCACAACTTGTATTGCCAGACTACGTAGACGCTGCGCGGCAGGATCGATCGCGCCGTGTTCAGGCCGTTGGCCGTGACCACGTTGGGACTGCTGTCGATCTCGGTCAGGCCGACGGTATTGAACACATTATCGGCATACAGCGAGATGTTCATGCGCGGGTTGATGGCGTACTGGGCGAAGAGGTTGGTCTGCACGAAGCCTGGCATGACTAGGCCATTGGGTGTACCACCCGGAGACTTGGTGGTGCCTATCACTGTCGCGCCCACAGTCCATGCGCTCCTGTTGTAGACGGGGCTGATCTGGTAGATCCAGTGCGCCTGCCGTTGCGGTGCATTGCCCACGTCGTCCGGTGTGATGGCGTCGGCGGTGATGCGCGAGAGCGTGTAGGTGGCGCCGGCGCGCAGCGCGAAGCCGCCGTAGTTCACCGAGCCTTGCAGCTCCAGACCCTTGGCGCGGTAATGGCGGCTGATCACCGCCAGATTCTGCGTGACGTCCTGGTTCTGCTCCTGCGTGGTGGCCAGGAAACCGGTCGCGAACAGCGAGTAATGGCGATTGCCCCACTTCAGGCCCATCTCATACTGCTTGACCACGTTGACCGCCACCGGCTGCGTGGCATTGCCATCGGGGAGGATACCGCCGCCGAACAGCAGGCGGTCGGCGTTGAAGCGCGCGCCGCTGCTGACGCGCGCGAAAGCCGCGAGGTTCATGTCGAACATGTAGTTGGCGCCGAAGGAGTACTCCAGATGCGAGCGCGTGTAGTCGACCGGCATGGGTGCCGCGTTGTTGACCACCGGGACCGTCTGTTCGGGATACTCGATGATGCCGTCTTGGTTGACGTCGATCGGCGCGGTGCCGGTCGAGCCTGCATAACTGCCGCTGGCGCGCATGCGGTCGAAGCGCAGGCCGCCGTCGAAACGCCAATTGCCCGGTTCCCAAGTCAGTGAGACGAACGGCGCGTCCATCGTGTACTGCACGTCATACGAACGCTGGCAGCAGTTGCCAAAGTAGGGCTCGCCGTAATTCACCAGTCCGTTCTGTGTCAGCAGCTGGCCCTGCGCGTTGCTTACGTTGAGCAGTTGCGCGTTCTGACCCTGCACAGTTTCCAGATAGGTGTTCCAGTGCCAGTCCTGGTTGATGTGCTGCAGCGAGTGGTAGTAGCCGAGCTGTACATCCAGCGGACCACTGGAGGTATCGAAATTGCGCGTGAAGGTGAGGTTGTTGGTGGCGTTGTCCATGTTGGGCAGCGTCACGTTGAACAGGATCGTGCGCACGGCCAGCCCGTTGCCAGCCAGTGCCGCCGGGTTGGCGATGGCTTGC
The DNA here is from genome assembly GCF_057473305.1 of Thiomonas sp. TH-17. Lineage (NCBI taxonomy): Bacteria > Pseudomonadati > Pseudomonadota > Betaproteobacteria > Burkholderiales > Thiomonas > Thiomonas sp. TH-17. The sequence continues at coordinate 2,823 of NZ_JBYCKI010000217.1, read as the reverse complement.
CCGGCGTTGGGCCCGGTGGCATAGCTCAGTGTCGCGCCACTGCCGCCGATCTCCTGTGCCAGCGCGGAAGCGGCGTTCACCTCGGCGGGATAGGGCCCGACGAAGGAGCCGGAGTTCTTCGCGATGCGGAACTGCTCGTGCATCTTCCAGCCACCTTGCAGGGTGAACTCGCCGATGCCGCCGATCGCGGTCACCTTGGAGTGGTAGCCATCGGCCAGATTGGTGACCACGCGGTTGCCAGCGGCGTTCATGGACAGGTCGCGCTGCCAGTACGGGGTCTGCAGCGCGCCGTCCTGAATGCTGAAACCCGGGATCGAGCTGACGCTGGGGTTGCTGTTGCTGCCAGTGATGTACAGCGGCACCGGCAGGTACACCGGCTCCTTGTCGTTCAGATACTGGAAGCTCAGGCGCAGAAAACCACCGTCGATGTCATGGGTAATGTTGCCCATGAACTGTCCGCCCTGCTGCGCGGTGTAACCCACCGGCTTCTGGCCCTGCCCACTGTGGATGAATCCGCCAACATGGTAGCGCGTGGTGCTGTTGATCGGACCGCCGTAGTCGAAGTCCAGACGGCTGGTATCGTAAGTGCCCAGCCCGTAAGTCAGGCCGACCGCGCCGCCCTTTGTGCGTCCGGTCTTGGTGATGAAGTTGATGATCGCGCCGGGCGCGTTGCTGGCGAAGATCGACGATGAGCCGCCGCGCACCACCTCGACGCTGCGCAAGTTGTAGTCGGGACGGATGAAGGTGTCGGGCGTGGCAAAAGCGATATCGCCGAACTCCAGTACCGGCATGCCGTCGATCTGGTACTGCACGTACTTGGCGCCGCCCGAGGCCTCTGGCAGGCCGCGCACGGAGATGTTGGCGTTGCCGTCGCCGCCGGAGGACTCTGCGCGGATGCCGGGGATGTCGCGCAGGATGCCGGAGGCGCTCTGCGCGCCACTCTGCTGCAGTTGGGTGGCGTCCAACGTACTGACCGACACGCTGGAGCCCATCACCGTGACCGCCTCGGGCACGGCGGTGACGATCACCTGCGAGAGACTGACTGCCTTCTTCTCGTCCGGTTTCCGCGTCGTTGCGGCGTCCTGTTTCGTCTGCTGGGCATCGGCCGCGTGCGCGGCGGCCAGCGGAGCAAGCACCAGGCCCAGTGCCAAGGCCAGGGTGGTCTTTCGGATCGGTGTGCGATGCATGGTCCCCTCCGGATTGGTATTCAGCGCCAGCCTGCGGCGCATGGTGATGGGTTGGCTGGTCGGCGCGAACCGCGGCTCGGCCCCAGGCCAGCGCACACACTGTCCAACATATTGCAATCGATTGCATTCTGCATCGCATCATTAAAAACAATATGATATGATCAATATAAATCAATACGAAAAATCGATTCCGATACTGGCAATGTGACACCCCGGAGCCAACCGGCGCATGGTCGAGGTCCGCGGGGCGACGCATACCGGTCAGGCACGCGCAGCCGCCAGCGAACCGTTGCGCCTGGACGCCCAGACACGACGCGGTCAGCGGCTGCTGGTGCGCACCACCAATTCTGTCGGCAGCTGCTGCGAGCTGGCCTCCCCACCCGCCATGCAGTGCAGCAGTGTTTCGACCAGCGCGACGCCGCCTGCCTGCAGAGGCTGCCGCACGGTGCTCAGGGGGGGCGACGAATAGGCCGCCAGTTCGACATCGTCGTAACCGACCACGGCCATGTCCTCGGGGATGCGCATCTCATGCGCCCGCAACGCACTGATCAGTGACATCGCCAACAGGTCACTGCAGGCAAATACCGCATCGCAGCGCGGGCGCTGCGCAAGCAGGCGCTGGGCAGCATCCAGCGCACCAGATGGCAGGAAGGGTTCGCTCAGCACCAGCGCCGGATCCGGTGCCAGGCCGAGATCCTGATGCGCCTGCAGGTAGCCGGCATAGCGCTGCGCCACCTCGGGCAAACCGGTATCGCCGATGAAGGCGATGCGCCGCCGTCCCTGCGCCAGCAGATGCGCCGTGGCCAGACGACCACCGGAGCGATTGTCGGAACCGACCGTGGCGTAGAGCTGGCGATCCAGCTGCGCACCCCACACCACCAAGGGCGTGCCCCGCGCAGCCAACGCGTTCAGTTGCGCATGCTGGTGCCACTGGCCGATCACGACGATCCCCGCAGCCCGACCGGTGGCGATCAGCTGCTCGGCATCATGTAGGCGACTGGCATCCATGCGCACGACCAGCATCTCGTAGCCGCGCTCGGTCAGGGCATCGGCGAGGCTGCCGATCAGGCCAAGGAAGAACGGGTCGGTCAGCGGCTGCCTCGCCGCCGGCTCGAAAGGCACGATGACGGCGATCGTGGGATTGACGCCCCGGCGCAAACGCATCGCTGCTGTGTTGACGCTGTAGTTCAGCCGCCGCGCCAGATCCTCGATGCGCTGCCGCGTCTCCGCATTGACTGCCGGATGACCCTGCAATGCACGCGATACCGTCGACGTGGATACACCGGCCATGCGCGCCAGATCGGCCATGCGCATGCGCTGTCCCGCGCGCGGGGGGCGTGCTGGCGGCGAACCGGGCGATGTCGGATTACGGCGTGCCATGGAGGAATTGACAGAAGCGTCCAGATAGGGGCCGGTTGAGGTCACTGCACCTCGCACACGGCATCGTAGCCGTGCGCATCGAAGCGCAGAAGACACCGGCAATGCCCGAAAGGTTCAACCGGCATGGCGATTCCGCCCCGGACGCCTGCACCCGGCGGTGACGCATGCACGCCGCGGCAATGCCGTCCACGAAGGTGACGAGATCGCGATCAGCGGCGCGCGTGCGAATCTGGAGCAGCGCCGACAATGCGCGCAT
>NZ_JBYCKI010000216.1:0-18652 GCF_057473305.1 Thiomonas sp. TH-17 | reverse complement strand
GAGCAGTTCAGAGCCCAGCGCGAGCAGGGTGTCGTACTGCTCGGGCTCGAACGGTTCATCATCGCTCCCTTCGAGTTCGATGCCGATGCTGAAATCATTGCATCGCTCGCGCCCGGCATAACGCGATGCGCCGGCATGCCAGGCGCGCCGGTCGCAGGACACATATTGCGTGAGCACGCCATCGCGCTGCACGACAAAATGCGCCGAGACCCTGAAACCTTCAAGCGCGGCAAAGGCCGGGTGTGCCCGCGGATCGAGCCGATTGCAAAACAACTGCTCGATCGCCTCGCCGCCATATTGACGCGGTGGCAAAGCGATGCAGTGGATCACCAACAAATCGATCGGCATGCCCGCAGGCCGCTCATCGTGATTGGGAGACGGCACATGACGGGCGTGGGGCATCCAGCCTGCATCCCGACTGGCCGCGCTGAGTAGGGGCGACATGATCAGAACGGATCGTCCGGCGGCGCTTCAGCCGGGTCTCGCACGTCGAGGCGCTCCATCCGGTAGCGGATCTGACGCAGGTTCAGCCCCAGTAGCTGCGCGGCCGCGGTGCGATTGAAGCGGGTGCGCCGCAGCGCCTCGCAGAGGATGCTGCGTTCAACCTGATCGAGATAGACCCCCAAGTCGGGAGGCAGGGGCGATTGCGCTTCGAACCGGGCCATGGGGGGCTGGGGCGACTGAGGCGGTTGAAACTCCGGGGCATGCTGCGCAACGATTGGGGTGATCGGCGGGCCCGCCGGTCGCGGCATGGACGGCGCCATTGCGTCAGACAGGTTGGTGGCTGGCAAAGCCGTCGCAGCGACCAGCACTTCGGCGGCACGGGCGCCACTGCCCTGCAGCTCGATGTCTTCAGGGCCGATCAGATCTTGTGCAGCCAGGGCCGCAGCCCGGTGCAGCAGATTCTCCAGCTCACGCACATTGCCTGAGAAACGATGCTGGCGCAGGTGCTGAAGCGCAGCCGGGCTCAGCCGCAGACCGGGCCGCGCATTGTCGCGGCGGATGTCGCCCAGCAACGCCTCGACCAGTACCGGCAGATCATCCAGCCGATCGCGCAGGGGTGGCAAAGCGACCCCGATGACGTTGAGGCGGTAGAACAAATCCTGCCGAAACTGGCCCTGCTCCACCATGCGTTCCAGATGTCGGTGGGTGGCGCTGACCAGGCGCACATCCACCGCGATTTCCGCCGTCTCGCCCACCGGGCGCACGCGCCGCTCTTGCACGGCACGCAGCAGCTTGGCCTGCATTGCTAAAGGCAGCTCGCCGATTTCGTCGAGAAACAGCGTGCCGCCCTGCGCCGCGGCAAAGAAGCCGGCATGGTCGGACATCGCTCCGGTGAACGCACCCTTGCGGTAGCCGAAAAACTCGGCCTCCAACAATTGCTCAGGAATGGCGCTGCAGTTCACCGGAACGAACGGCCCTCCGGCGCGGGCGCTGCATTCATGCACGGCCTTTGCGGCCAGCTCCTTGCCGGTGCCCGACTCGCCCTGTATGAGCACCGGCGCCATGCTGCGGGCCACGCGCTGCAAGGTCTGTTTAAGGGCTCGCATCACCCCAGACTCGCCCACCATGCGTTGCAATGCGCTGCTGACCGGCGCCTGCACTTCGACATCGACCGCTGCGAGCGCCGCATGCACGGTGCGACGCAGCGCCGCCAGATCGACCGGCTTGCTCAGGTAGTCGAACGCTCCGGCCTTGAGCGCAGCCACCGCGTTGCCCGCACTGCCGTAAGCGGTGATGACGATGGATTTCTCAAAACGGTCGGGCTGGGCTTCCAGCCAGCGCAGCAACTCCAGCCCCTCGCCATCGGGAAGACGCATATCGGTGAGCATGAGGGCGTAGCGCCTGCGCGCCAACTGCTCGCGAGCCTGCGCCACGGTTTCAGCCACGTCGATCTGCCAGCCTTCATGCACCAGGCTCAGGGTGTAGAGCTCGCGCAGATCGGGTTCGTCGTCGACGATGAGAATACGCACATCCGCTGGATTCATGCCTTAAGGGCCCGGTGCGATTTGAATGACAAAAGAGCCGCGCTCCTGCGGCGTGCCCTCGCGCTCGAGGCGGTAAAGCAGACGCGCGCCGTTGCGCAAACACAGTTCGTGAGAAATATACAAGCCCAGCCCGACGCCCCGGCTGCTCGTGGTGCGAAACGGCTCGAACAGCTGCGCGCGCAGTTCGGCGTCGATCAGCGGCCCATCGTTGGAGACCTGGATTTCCCGCACCTGCCCGGCGCCGAGCTGCCGCATCTCGATCGCCCGCGGCTGGTTGCTCGCATAGCGCCGCGCGTTGCTCAGCAGATTCACCAACACCCGGCGCAGGTGCAGGGCATCGAAGCGGATCTGCGCCGCGTCGTCCTGAATGAACAGGCCGATGCGTCCCTGATCGGGTTGGTCGAATTCGGCATGCAGCTCGCGCATCAACGGCGCGCAGAGCATCAGCCCGATGTCGCGCGGCGCGGTGCGGCCCAGCTCGAGCACATCCTCGACGGTGCGGTTGATGCGCTCGACGTTCTGGCCGATGAGATGGTGCAGGCGTTCGAGCTGCACCGCATCGGCCGAAAATTCGCGGGCGAGCTGGTTGGCCTGCCCGATCGCCCCCAGCGGATTGCGAATCTCATGCGCCACGCTGGCCACCAGACGCCCCATCGCCGCCAGTTTTTCCTGCTGAATGCGCGCATCGATCTCCCGCAGATCCTGCAGCACGATGAGATAGCCCATGCCGCCCGGCAGGTTGTCCAGCGTGGACAGACGCAGCAGCAGCTTGCGACCCGCGGGCGTGCGCACCTTGACCTCCAGCGCCTCCTCGCCGTCGATGGCCATGCGCTCCACCTCTTTGCGCACCACCTCGGCTACCGGCAGATCGCGCAAGGCCTTGCGCCCCCCGAGCCAGCGCGCCGTGACCGCATCGCTCCAGGGCAAATCCAGCAGATGTTGCGCGGCCGGATTGAGCGCTTCGAGCACCATGTGACTATCGACCACCATGACGCCATCGCGCTGCGCCTCGATCACCCGCTGATTCAAGGCCATCTGCCGCCGGGCGACGGACTCGCTGGCCGCCGCGCGCGCCTCCTGCCGCGCCAGTCGTTGCGACAACTGCCACGTCAGCACCGCCACGGCAAAATAGGCGATGCCGACAAAGGCCGCATTGAGCATGCGCTGCTCGGCCTCCGCCGCCCCGCCCAGCATCGCGAACCCGGCGCTGCCCAGCAGAATCATCGTCACCAAGGCAGCCACGAACAAGGTGAGCGAGAGCGTGCCGTAAATGCCTGCGGCCAACACGGGCAGGGCGTAGATCAGGGCAAATTCGCGCGCGGGATAGCCCGCAGTGAACTGCAAGGTGGTGAAGGCCAGCAGATCGACGGCAATCGCGATCAGCACCTGCCAAGCCAGGCCCTGCGTGCGGACGAAACTCCACCAAAGGCTCGCGGCCGTCAGCGCCACATAGAGCAGCGCCACCCCGTAGCCCAGTGTGGCGATCGCGGGTTTTTCGGCGTGGGGGGGCGCCTGCATCATGGGCAGCAGCACCAGCCAGCCCAGCAACATCAGCGACATCAGCACGCGTGCCGCAGCCAGCACCCGATAGGTTCTCAGGCGTTCTCGGCCCAGCCGCGAGGAAGGCACGAAGGCTAAACCTGAAGACGCCGCCGACGGGGCGAACATGGATCGCGCGAATGCGCTTTCAGCGGCGACCGCAGCGCCCGACTTACGACCCCAGACGGGCATGCTCGTCGCTGCAGTACGGCTTGCCATCGCGCCAGACGCAGCGGCTGGCGGGCGAGTGCACGCCGCAATGCGCGCACGGCAGCATCGCCTCGGGAACCTGCGGCGGTTTGTTGGGCGAAGGCGGCTGTCGCACGCTGCGGGGCTGCTGCGATTTTTTGATGAGCATCAGCCCGACGATCACCACCACGAACAGAACGAGGTACTTCATCGGTGCAAAATCACCTGCAGCACGAAACGCGAGCCCACGTAGGTGAGCATCAGCAGCACCGTCCCGCCGAACAGCCAGGCCAGCGCCCGCGTGCCCCGCCAGCCCAGAAACACCCGGCCCACCATCAGCACGGCAAAAATCAGCCATGACGCGATGCCGAAGACTGCCTGATGATTGAGCTCGAACGGTTTGCCAAACAATTCTTCGCTGAACGTCGCCGCAAAAATGAGCGAGGCCGTCAGCAGCGCGAAACCAACCCCCGCCAAGCGATAGGTCAGCTTTTCCAGGGTGAGCAAAGGCAGGCTGCGCGACACGCCCGACACCGCGCCCTTGCGCCGATGCAGCGAACGCTCGGCCGTCCACAGCAAAATGCCGTGAAGCACGGCCGCGCCGAACAGACCATAGGAGGCGATCCCCATCGCCCAGTGCAGCGCGAAAGTGGGCCCAGCGCCGTAAGGCGGCGTAAAGGTTCCAGGGAAAACCCAGCTCAGCAAAATGGAAATGGCCGCCAGCAGACAGATCCAGCTTCTCAACATCTGCAGGGGGTAATACAGGCTCTCCACCCAATACACTGCCGCCACCAGCCAGAACGTGACCGAAAGCGCCTGGGCAAAGCCGAAATGCGGCTGCAACTCGCCGTGCAGCACCATGGCAAAGGTGATGGTCTGCGCAATCCAGGCCAGCGCCATCACCCAGGTCGACCAGCGCTCGGAGCGTTGCGTCGCCCCGCTGGCAGCCCCTTCCGCATGGCCCAGCACCAAAGCAGGTTTCGGGCGCGACAACACCGCGGCCAACATATAGAAGGCGAAGGCGAGGCTATTCACTAAAATCGACATATTCCAAGTTTAACCGACCCCCCTGCGGCTTTCAGTGCCGCGCGCGGTGAATCGCGGTGAATGCCAGACTGGCCGCAAGCTCTGCGACCATCGGCCTGCGCAAACGCTCCAACCTCGCTCCAACCTTCCACGCCCCATGCTCAACAACCTCACCCAACGGCTGTCCCGCGTGGTCAAGACCCTCAAGGGCGAAGCACGCATCACCGAAGCGAATATCCAGGACATGCTGCGCGAGGTACGTCTCGCGCTTCTCGAAGCCGATGTGGCGCTGCCCGTCGTGCGCGAATTCACCGCCCGCGTCAAAGAAAAGGCGCTGGGCCAGGACGTGGTGGGCTCGCTCACCCCCGGCCAGGCGCTGGTCGGCGTGGTGCAGCGCGAGCTCGCCGATTTGATGGGCGGCGACGCCGTGCCGATCAACCTCGCCACCCAGCCGCCGGCCATCGTGCTCATGGCCGGTCTGCAGGGCGCGGGCAAGACCACCACCACCGCCAAGCTGGCGCGGTTGCTGACCGAGAGGCAGAAGAAAAAGGTGCTCACCGTCTCGTGCGACGTCTATCGGCCGGCGGCCATCGCCCAGTTGCAGACGGTGACGGCGCAGGCCGGGGCGGAATTCTTTCCCTCCTCGCCCGACGACAAACCGCTGGACATCGCCCGCCGCGCCGTCGAATTCGCCCGCAGTCACCACTTCGACGTGCTGCTCGTCGATACTGCCGGACGACTGTCGGTGGATGAGGCGATGATGCGCGAAATCAAAGAGCTGCATGGCGCACTCAAGCCCATCGAAACTCTGTTCGTGGTGGACGCCATGCAGGGCCAGGACGCAGTGAACACCGCCCGCGCCTTCCACGACACCCTGCCGCTGACCGGCATTGTGCTCACCAAACTCGACGGCGACGCCCGCGGGGGCGCGGCGCTGTCGGTGCGGCAGGTCACGGGGGCGCCGATCAAGTTCGCCGGGGTGTCGGAAAAGATCGACGGGCTGGAGCCGTTCGACCCGCGTCGCATGGCCGACCGCATTCTGGGCATGGGCGACATCCTCGCCCTGGTAGAGCAGGCGCAGCGTCAGGTCGATGTCGATGCCGCGCAGCAACTGGCCGCCAAGGTCAAGTCGGGCGCCCAGTTCGATCTCAACGATTTTCTGATGCAGTTGCAGCAGATGAACAAAATGGGCGGCCTGCAGGGCATGCTCGACAAACTGCCGGCCGATATGCAGGCCAAGGCCGGTCAGGCCGACATGAACCGCGCCGAGCGCGACATGCGCCGTATGCAGGGCATCATCCACAGCATGACCCCGCAAGAGCGCCACAAGCCCGACTCCATCAAAGCCACCCGCAAACGCCGCATCGCCGCGGGCGCGGGGGTGCAGGTGCAGGAAGTCAACCGCCTGCTCAAGCAGTATGAGCAGATGCGCGACATGATGAAAAAAATGAAGGGCGGCAAGATGTTCAAGATGATGCAGCGCATGGGCGGCATGATGCCGCGCTGAGTACTCGGCGCTCGGCGGGATAGGCGACTTCAGCCAGAACCGCCGGCCACCAGCCAGCGCTGGCGCGCGGCGAGCACCGCGTCGGGATAGGCGGCCCGGCCGCGCGAGCCGTTGTAACGGCCCAGAGCGTAGAACAAGCTGCCGTTCTCGATGTTGAGGTAGTGCCGCAAAATCACGCAGCCGTAACGCAGATTCACCTGCATGTGAAACAGCCCCGTAATGTCGCCATTGCCGATCTGCTTGGTCCAGAACGGCATGACCTGCATATAGCCCATCGCCCCGGCCGATGAAATCGCGTATTTTTTGAAGCCGCTCTCCACCTGAATCAAACCCAGGATCAGCGCGGGCTCCAGCCCGGCGCGGTGCGCTTCGTACCAGACGGTTTGCAGAAAATCGCGCCGCACCGAGAAACCCGGAATGCGGTTTTGCAGCCGCGCCGACTCGGTTGCCAGCCACACCCAGTATTGGGCGAAATGATTGGCGTCGCGAAAGTGCGGTTGCGGCGGCGGAGCCTCGGCAATCTGCGCGGCGAGCGCGGTGCGCACCGCGTCGCTGAGCTGCTCTTCCTTTTGCGCGCCGGCCCAGGCAGGCGCTGTGGGCAAGCTCCAGCCCGCGCAGGTGGCGACGCCCGCTCCCGCCACTTGCAACAGCCACCGACGGCGAGACAGCTCACGCATGCCGCTGCGCTCTTGCGGACTCAGCGCTGCAACCGGGCTTGCAACTGCGCAGAGGCTTCAACCAGCGGCAACACCGTCGGCGCGGCATCTCGGCGGTGTTGATACTCCACCGTGCCCGCAGCAATGCCGCGGTCGGAAATCACCAGGCGGTGCGGCACGCCAATCAGTTCCCAATCGCCCAGCATCACGCCCGGGCGCTCGCCGCGGTCGTCCAGCGCCACATCAACCCCCGCGGCCGTGAGTTCGGCGTAGAGCGCGTCCGCCGTCTGGCGCACCGCTTCGCTGCGGTCATAACCGATGGGACAGATCACGGCGGTGAAAGGCGCGATCGCATCGGGCCAGACCATGCCCTTGGCATCGTGGTTCTGTTCGATACACGCCCCGAGGATGCGGGTGATGCCGATGCCGTAGCAGCCCATTTCCAGCGTTTGCGATTTGCCTTTGTCGTCGAGAAACGTCGCGCCCATCGCGGCCGAATATTTGGTGCCCAGATAGAACACATGCCCCACCTCGATGCCGCGACAGATCGACAAGGCGCCCTTGCCGTCCGGGCTGGGATCGCCCGCCTGCACATTGCGGATGTCGGCCACTTCGGGCTCAGGCAGATCACGCCCCCAGTTGACTCCGGTGTAGTGGAAATCCACCGCATTGGCGCCGATGACAAAGTCGCTCATATTCGCCACGGTACGGTCGGCAATCACGCGCACGGGATGCACAGTGCCAATCGGCCCGAGGTAGCCCGGCGGCGTGCCAAACGTGGCCACAATCTCGGCCTCGGTCGCCATGCGGGTGTTGGCCATACCGGCGAGTTTGCCCACCTTGACCTCGTTGACCGCATGATCGCCGCGCACCAGCAGCAGCACGATGGTTGCGGCCTGTCCGGGCTTGTCGCCATCCACTGCGAGCACGACCGACTTGAGGGTCTGCTGCAAGGGAATGCCCAGCAGCGTGGCGACGTCTTCGCATTTGGCCGCACCCGGCGTGGGCGTCTTTTGCAGCGTCTGCGTCGGCGCCGCGCGCGCGGCGATCAACGGCAGAGCTTCGGCCTTTTCGATGTTCGCGGCAAAGTCGGAGCCCTCGCAGTAGGCAATGGCATCCTCCCCGGTATCGGCAATGACGTGAAACTCATGGCTGAGCGATCCGCCGATGGCCCCCGAATCCGCCGCCACGGCGCGGAACTCGAAGCCGAAGCGCTGGAAGATGCGCACGTAGGCGTCGAACATGGCGCGATAACTGATCTGCGCCGCCTCGAAATCGCGATCAAAGGAGTAGGCATCCTTCATGGTGAATTCACGCGCGCGCATCACGCCGAATCGCGGACGACGTTCATCGCGAAACTTGGTCTGGATGTGATAGAAATTAAGCGGCAGTTGGCGCCAGCTCCGCACCTCGCTGCGCACCAGATCGGTCACGACTTCCTCGGAGGTGGGCTGGATCACAAAGTCGCGGTCATGGCGGTCTTTGATGCGCAACAGTTCGGGACCGAATTTATCCAGCCGCCCAGTCTCCTGCCAAAGCTCGGCCGGCTGCACCACGGGCATGAGCAACTCGATGGCGCCCGCGCGATTCATTTCCTCGCGCACGATGGCCTCCACCTTGCGGATGCTGCGCAGGCCCAGCGGCAGATAGCTGTAGAGCCCCGCTGCATGTTTTTTGATCATGCCCGCGCGCAACATCAGCGCCTGGCTGCGAACGTCTGCATCAGCCGGATCGTCCTTCTGAGTGGAAATGAAAAAGCGGGAAATTTTCATGCGTAGCGGCGCGAGGCCGGCATTTGAGGAAAAATAAGTTCGAAGATCAGCGAAGCCGTCGGGGTCTTAGCTGTGTTGGGCGTTGGCAGGCTCTGCCGCACTCTGGAAACACCCTCTCCCAGCGGCCGCGCTGCCTATAATCAAACGGAGAATTCTAAAAGATCGAGGATCAGGCGATGTTGGATCGCGAAGGCTACCGTCCCAACGTGGGCATCATCCTGCTCAACGCCAGAAATCAGGTGTTCTGGGGCAAGCGCGTGCGAGCGCATTCGTGGCAGTTTCCGCAGGGAGGCATCAACCCGGGCGAAACGCCTGAGCAGGCCATGTACCGCGAGTTGCACGAAGAAGTCGGCCTCAACCCCTGTCATGTCCGCATCATCGCCCGCACCCGCCAATGGCTGCGGTATGACGTGCCCAGCCATTTCGTGCGCCGCGACAGTCGGGGCATCTACAAAGGCCAGAAGCAGATCTGGTATTTACTGCGCCTGACCGGGCGCGATTGCGATGTTTGCCTGCGCGCCACCGAGCACCCCGAATTCGACGCCTGGCGCTGGAACGAATACTGGATACCGCTCGACAGTGTGATCGAGTTCAAGCGCGAGGTCTATCAAATGGCGCTGACTGAGTTGGCGCACTTCTTGCCGCGCGCAGAACCACGCACGCGCTTCCTCCGCGCCAATCTGCGGCACCGCCACGAGGGCGCCGCCGCAGCCGATGAAACCGTCACGGCGGATGCATCGGCTTCCCCCTTCACCACACCGGATCCAGCATGATCTTTTCTGCTTCAGCACGCATGCGCACGACGCTGCTGGCTGGCCTTTTGCTCGGCTTGGGCTCCAGCCCTTTGACTCACGCCCAGTCTGCGGACGAAAGCGGCTTGTTCGGCGCCAAGCAGAGCACAGCCGAAGCGCCCGTCATCTTTCCCCGCGCCCCGACGGATCTGGTGCATGTGCACATCACCGCGAGCGGTGCGCTGCAGTTTTATGTCGATCGGGGCTCGATATCGGTCGAACCGGGTGAAACGGTGCGCTACACCCTGATCGGCAAAACGCCCGACGGGCCGCGAAATATCACCTATGAAGCGATCAACTGCGCCACGCGGCAGTGGAAGCTCTATGGTCTGTGGAACGATGCCAGCCAGAAATGGGTGACGGCAAGCGGGAGTGACTGGCAGCGCATTCCCGAAAACGGCGCGACTCGGGTGCACTCCACGCTTTACCGCGATGACTTTTGCCACAACCGGGCTGTTCGCGGCACGCCTGCTGACTTGGCGCGTCGCATCGAGATGGGCTTGCATGCGCCCTCGGACCATTCTCTGCTGACGAATGAGCGCTGAAGAACCCCTCCCGCACCGTCCTACAGGAAAACCATATTGTCCCGGTGAATCAACTCGGGCTCCTCGCTGAAACCGAGTATGGCCTCGATGTCGGCAGACGGGTGGCGCATGATGCGTCGGGCCTGTGAAGCCGCGTAATTACTCAGACCCCGCGCCACCTCCGCACCGCTTGCATCGTGCACGGCGATGACGTCACCTCGCTCGAAGTCGCCCTGAACCTCCACCACGCCAACCGGCAACAAACTGGCCCCTTGTGCGCGCAAGCGCCGGGCTGCGCCTTCGTCCACCATGACCCAGCCGCGCAGTTGCAGATGATCGGCCATCCACTGTTTGCGCGCGGCAAGCTTGGCATGCCCGGCCAGTAGCTGAGTACCCACGATCTCGCCCCGCGCCAACCGGAGCAGCACCTCGGGCTCGCGGCCGCTGGCGATCACGGTATGGGCGCCACTGCGCGCTGCGCGCCTTGCGGCCGTGACCTTGGTGGCCATGCCGCCGGTGCCGATTCCCGTTCCAGCGCCGCCAGCCATCGCCTGCAGCTTGGCATCCTCGGCGTCAGCCTGGGCGATCAGCGTGGCGTCGGCGTGTTTGCGCGGGTCAGCGCTGTATAGGCCCGATTGGTCCGTGAGGATGATGAGCACATCGCCTTCCACCAGATTGGTGACCAGCGCGCCCAGGGTGTCGTTGTCACCAAACTTGATCTCGTCGGTGACCACCGTGTCGTTTTCGTTGATGACCGGCACGACACCTTGCTCCAACAGAGTCAGCAAGGTCGTGCGGGCGTTGAGATAGCGCTGTCGATCCGCCAGATCGGCATGGGTCAACAAAACCTGCGCGGCGACCATGCCGCGTTCCCGAAACGCCGTTTCGTAAGCTTGCGCCAAGCCCATCTGACCGACAGCCGCAGCCGCCTGCAACTGGTGCATTTCACGCGGACGCTGCGACCAGCCCAGGCGACGCATCCCTTCGGCGATGGCGCCGCTGGAGACCAGAATCACGTCCTTCCCTGCCGAGCGCAGGCCCGCGATCTGCCCCGCCCAACGGGACACGGCTTCGAGATCGACGCCGCGCCCTTCATTGGTCACCAGACTGGAACCGGCCTTGATGATGATGCGCCGTGCCGACTGCACGACAGAGCTGGACCGCTGCATTTCAGGGGCTGACATCGTCGCGGAAATCGTCACGGAAGCGGGGATCGGGTTCGACGGTTTCGACCGGCCTGCTTTGGCCGATATGTTCGGCAATCGCATGCAGCAGTGGGTCAAGGCCCTCGCGCGCCAGTGCCGAGATCGGGAACACCGGGCCTTTGTATCGCAGACGGCGAAGCAGGTTTTTCACCGCCGCCTCGCGATCTTCTTCGGGCAGAAGATCGAGTTTGTTGAGCACCAGCCAACGGGGCTTGGCGGCCAGGTCAGCGTCGTATTTTTTCAGTTCGGCGACGATGGCGCGAACATCCTTGACGGGATCTGCGCCCTCTTCAATCGGCGCCATATCCACGATGTGCAGCAGCAGTTTGGTGCGCTGCAAATGCCGCAGAAACTGATGGCCCAGCCCCTGCCCTTCCGCCGCGCCCTCGATCAGCCCGGGAATGTCGGCAATCACGAAGCTCCGGCCAGGCCCCAAACGCACGACGCCGAGGTTGGGATACAGCGTGGTGAAAGGATAGTCAGCAATCTTGGGCCGTGCATTGGACACGGCGGAAATCAAGGTGCTTTTTCCCGCGTTGGGCATGCCCAGCAGCCCCACATCGGCCAGCACCTTGAGTTCGAGACGCAGCTTGCGATGCTCGCCCTCTTGTCCCTTGGTCGATTCGCGCGGCGCGCGATTCACACTCGACTTGAAGTGCAGATTGCCCAAGCCGCCTTGCCCGCCGCGGGCGATGATGATCTCCTGGCCGTCCTGGATCAGATCGGCGATGAGCTCATCCGTTTCGGCATCAAAGATCAGCGTGCCTACCGGCATGCGCAACACCTTGTCATCGCCACCGGCGCCGTACTGATCCGCGCCGCGCCCGTGCTCGCCGTTGCGTCCGCGATGCAGCTTGGAAAACCGAAAGTCCACCAGCGTGTTCAGATTGACATCCGCGCGAGCGATGACATGCCCTCCGCGCCCGCCGTCTCCGCCATTCGGACCGCCAAAAGGAATGAATTTCTCGCGGCGAAACGACACGCAGCCGTTGCCGCCGTTTCCGGCGTGCGCTTCGATCACGACTTCATCGACAAATTTCACGGTGGGCTCGCTTCGCTGAAAAAACAGAAAACCCCGGCTGGCGAACCCGGCACACACGCTGTGTGCCTTGTGTCACCACGCCGGGGCGTTGATGGGGCATTGCCCCAACCCGGCCTAACAGCGGCCGAGTCTCACAAGTCAGTTGGCTACAACCGTCACGGTCTGCCGATTGAACGCGCTCTTCACTTCAAATTCAACGCGGCCATCGACCAGCGCAAACAAGGTGTGGTCTTTGCCGATGCCGACATTGTGTCCGGGGTGAAACTTGGTGCCACGCTGACGCACGATGATGCCGCCGGCCGAGATGCCCTGGCCGCCATACACCTTCACGCCGAGTCGTTTGGCTTCTGAGTCGCGCCCGTTGCGGGTTGAGCCGCCGCCTTTTTTCTGTGCCATGTCTGAATCTCCTTAAAGACGCATTACGCCGAGATCGTTTCAATCTGAAGCTCGGTGTAATTCTGCCGATGCCCCTGATGCTTCTGATAGTGCTTGCGACGACGCATCTTGAAAATGCGCACCTTGTCGTGCCGCCCGTGCGACAGCACCTTGGCCGTCACCTTTGCACCGTCGACCAGGGGAGTGCCGAACTTGGCGTCTTCACCGTTGACCACGGCGAGCACCTCTTCCAGCACAATATCCTGACCTACGTCTGCCGGCATCTGTTCTACCTTGATTTTTTCGCCAGCTGCAACACGGTACTGCTTGCCGCCGGTTTTTATGACCGCATACATAAGTTCACCTCTTGGAAATCGTGCAAACGGCCTCTTTATCGGCCCCGCACGGACAACCAGACCACCCCGCAAGCTTCCTCAGAAAATAGAAGGCTTGACGGTTCGCCCGGAAAAAGCTCGCAATTCTAGCACGGCTTACGTCTTTCACCAGTTCTGCGCAAACATCGTTGTCCGCGCACCATGTCCGCAGGCTCGACCTCCATGCCTGCCACCGCACCTTCTTAGAATGGCGGCCTGCAGGAAGGTGTTCGTGAGCCCCTCCTTAAAGATCAAATATTGTCAACCCGCATCTGATTCTCGCAACCGACTCTTCCATGTCGCCTTCATCAACACAAACGCCAGACATGGCGCAAGCACCGACGATTCATTCCGTCTTTGCGCCGATCACCGAAGACATGGAGAGCGTCGACCGGGCCATTCACACCCACCTTGCATCCGAAGTCGCGCTGATCAACACCATCGGCGGCTACATCGTTGCGGGCGGCGGCAAGCGACTGCGTCCCGCCTTGCTGCTGCTCGTCGCCCAGGCACAGGGGTTTCGCGGCCCGCAACAGCACATCATGGCCGCTGTGGTGGAACTGATCCATACCGCCACCCTCCTTCATGACGACGTGGTGGACGAGTCATCCATGCGACGCGGGCGCGAAACTTCCAACGCACTCTTCGGCAACTCGGCCAGCGTGCTGGTCGGCGATTTTCTGTACTCACGGGCATTTCAGATGATGGTGTCCGTGGGGAGCATGCGCATCCTCGACATCCTGGCCGACGCCACCAATGTCATCGCCGAAGGCGAAGTGTTGCAATTGCTCAACATGCACGACCCGGAAGTCGATGAGCAACGTTATCTCCAAGTCATCCGCTTCAAAACCGCGAAACTTTTCGAGGCCGCAGCCCGAATCGGCGCCGTACTCGCCGATGCCGATGCGAACACACAGGAAGAGATGGCCCTGGCGGGACGCAGCTTCGGCACCGCATTCCAGTTGATTGACGACCTGCTCGATTACAGCGGCAACTCCGCAGAACTGGGCAAGAACATTGGCGACGACCTGCGCGAAGGCAAACCCACCCTGCCGCTGATCATCGCCATGCGACAGGGCACTGCCGCGCAGCGCACTCTGATCGAAAATGCCATCCGCCAAGGCGACACCAGCGCACTCGACGACGTGATGGACATCGTGCACGCTTGCGGCGCCATGCAGGCCGTGCGCAAGGCCGCGCAGAGCGAGATACGCGTTGCCGAGCGCGCGCTTTCCCCACTGGCACCTAGCCCTGCCCGGCAGGCTCTGCTAGACTTATGCGCTTACTCTTTAGGACGCACAGTCTGATTACTCGGACAACAGCACGGGCAACAATGCCTGAGCGGCGAGATGGAGCTAACCGCGGAAGCAAACCGCGCGTACCACTAAAGATCGGGGTGTAGCTTAGCCTGGTAGAGCGCTACGTTCGGGACGTAGAGGCCGGAGGTTCGAATCCTCTCACCCCGACCAGAATTTTCAAGCCAAAACGGCCGCCAGTGCTTCACGCTGGCGGCCGTTTTTGTTTTGAAAATCAGTAACTCAGGCAGATCCCTGGCCGACAGCAAAAGAATACCGCCAAGTGTGCGCAAAATGCGCAAATGTCATCTTCTCAAGAATTGCGACCGCTTGCTCCAATTCACGCTGCGTCGCGTTTCGCGTGCCTGCGTAGCAGTTCACCAAAACTGCGCTTGAAAGGCAAGGAATCGACTGCTTAAGTGAAGGGAAGACGACTGCACGACTGCATTTACCGCCGTTGATGCTTACTCGGGACTCCATCCATTTCTGAGGAATCCCAGCATGTCAGGCGAGAATGCACGCTTACCCGCGCGCAAGATATTGATTTACAAAAGAAAAAAGCCACCGGCATGGGTGGCTTTGCATTTTTACAGCACTAGTTATGGCGGAAGCGGTGAGATTCGAACTCACGAACGGTTGCCCGTTGCCGGTTTTCAAGACCGGTGCAATCGACCACTCTGCCACGCTTCCTGTTGATCAGCCCTACCGCTGGGCCAAGCCGCACATTCTATCTGGGCGCGACGCGGGTTGATCGGGGCAGGAACAGTTCGAGTGCGTTGTTGAGCATGTCGAATCCGAGCGGGGTCGTGCGCAGAACATCGGCATCACCGACCAGCAAGCCTTTGCCCTGTGCGGCTTGCAGGGGCTTTTCGATGGCAGAGGGTGGCAGGCCCGTGCGTTCGGCAAATAGATCGGTGCGCACTCCTTCGCGCAAACGCAGGGCGTTTAGCATGAATTCAAACGGCAAGTCGCTGCGCGATACCTCGACCTCGGTTTCGACGGCAATGCCTTGCGCGGCCTGCTCCATGTAGCGCTGAGGATGGCGCCAGCGGGTCTGACGCACGATGCGATGCGCAAAGGTGAGCTTGGAATGGGCGCCAGCACCTATGCCGACGTAGTCGCCGAATTGCCAGTAGTTGAGGTTGTGGCGACAGCTGTGCCCAGGCGCGGCGTAAGCGGACACCTCGTAGCGCTGCAACCCTGCGGCTTCGGCCAGATCGGCCACGGCATGCTGCATGTCGGCGGCAAGGTCGTCATCGGGCAGTTTGGGGGGCTGGCGGGCGAAAAGGGTGTTGGGTTCGAGCGTGAGCTGATAGAGCGAGAGATGCGGCGGCTGGTGCGCCAGCGCCTCGTGGACGTCGGCCTTGCAGCCCGCCATGTCCTGCAGCGGCAGGGCGAACATCAGATCGAGATTGAAGGTCGCAAAGTGGCGCGCGGCCTCGGCCACCGCGTCGTGCGCCTGACGCGCGTCGTGCACGCGACCCAGCGCGCGCAGACGGTCATCGTTGAAACTCTGCACGCCGATGGACAGGCGGTTGACGCCGGCCTGCGCGAACGCCGCGAACCGATCCCGCTCGAAGGTGCCCGGGTTGGCCTCCAGCGTGATTTCGGCGTCGGCGACGAGAGGCAGCCGGGCGCGCACATCGGTGATCAACTGGTCGATGGCCTCGGGCGAGAACAGACTGGGCGTGCCGCCCCCGATAAAGACGGAGATGACGCGCCGCCCCCACACCAGAGGCAGCGCTGCATCGAGATCGGCGCGGAGGGCCGCAAGATAGGCCTGTTCGGGAATCGCCCCACCCGCGCGCCACTCATGCGAATTGAAATCGCAATAGGGGCACTTCTTCAGACACCACGGCAGATGCACGTAAAGGCTGAGGGGAGGCAGCGACTGGAACTGCAGGGTGCCGGGCCGCATGTAGTGCGGCAGAGATTGTGCTGCACGCTGCGGCGCCGCATCGCCGGTGGCATCGGACTCGCCCGCCGCGCCGACGATCGGAATGTGCTTCGATTTCACCAAGGCCGCGGCATCAAGTCGAAGAAGCCGTCCAGCCCCAATGCGTGCGCAACAGAGGCAGCAGGGTCTGCAGGGCCTGGCCGCGGTGACTGATGCGATTCTTCTCCCGCGCGTCACATTGCGCCAGGGTGCGGCCATCGGCCAGCACGAACAAGGGGTCGTAGCCAAAGCCGCCCTGCCCTTGCGCCGCATGCCCGATCTGTCCGATCAGTTCGCCGCGAACGATGATCGGCTCGGGATCGGCCGCATGGCGCAACGCCACCACGATGCTGACAAAGCGCGCAAGGCGCAGGGTCTGGCCCTCCATCTGCTGCAACAGCAAACGGTTGTTGGCGGCGTCCTGCTCGGCCCGAGGCCCATCGATCTGCGGCGCGAAGCGGGCCGAGCGCACACCCGGCAGTCCACCGAGCGCTTCCACGCAAAGGCCCGAATCGTCCGCCAGTGCGGGAAGGCCGGTGTGGAAGCTGGCGTGCCGCGCCTTGGCCAGCGCGTTTTCAACAAACGTGGGATGCGGTTCTTCTGCCTCGGCCAAATGAAATTCGCTTTGGGCTTTCACATGGCACCCCAGCGGCACCAGCAAGGCCGAGAGCTCGGCGAGCTTGCCCGGATTGCCGGACGCAAGCACGATCTGCCAGGTTCCGGAAGTCGGCGCAGCCACCGTCAAATCTCCAGCGCCTGTCTTTGCAGCGCGACGAGTTCGGCGATGCCGCGTTGCGCCAGGTCGATCATGCCGTCGAGCTGCTGCCGCGAAAACGGCGCGCCCTCGGCCGTGCCCTGCACCTCGATCAGCGCCCCGCCGGCCGTGCCCACCACGTTCATATCGGTATCGCACTGGCTGTCTTCGGTGTAGTCGAGATCAAGGCGGTAATCGTCGCCCAGCAGGCCGACCGAGACGGCGGCAACCAACTGGCGCATCGGGTTCTGTTGGATGCGGCCCTGCGCGATGAGCCACTGACAGGCATCCCACGCGGCCACGGCGGCGCCCGTGATGGCCGCGGTGCGCGTGCCGCCGTCGGCCTGCAACACATCACAGTCAAGCGTGATCTGCCGTTCGCCCAGGGCTGAAAAATCGAACACGGCGCGCAGCGATCGGCCGATGAGGCGCTGGATCTCCTCTGTACGACCCTGCTGCTTGCCGCGCTTGGCTTCGCGCTCGCCGCGCGTGTGCGTCGCTCGGGGCAGCATGCCATATTCCGCCGTGACCCAACCCTGCCCGCTGCCCCGCTTGTGCGGCGGCACGCGCTCTTCGACCGAGGCGGTGCACAGCACACGGGTGTGCCCAAAAGCCACCAGCACGGAACCTTCGGCATGACGGGTGAAATGACGTTCGATGGCGATGGCGCGCAGCGCCGAAAGCCCGCGACCTTCTCTCGCAGGAGGTGTGTTTTGCATGGAAGTAATCGGTAGGGAAAGCGTTATTTACGCGCCGCACCCTGGCGGATGGCGGCGTTGATTTCAGCGATCGAACGTTCGATGTCAGCGTCGTTCATTTCATCGACCTGCAGATCACCCAGTTCGCTCTGGATGGTGGACTTGAACCCGCCTTTCTGCATGGTCTCGGTTTCAATGCGCAGAGAGGTTTCCAGCTCTTCGGGATCGGCCTCCCATTCGACGCCCAGGGCGGTGACGTTATCTGAATCGGCGCCGCCTTGACGCAGCGCCATTTCCACCACCTCGGGCACAGCATCGGAGAGCACCTGCTGGCCGAACTGCCGCACCAGAACCGATTCGGGGATCTGTCCCCAAAGCCCGTCGGAACACAGCAGCACGATGTCGCCCCGCCGCATCGCCTGCGGCAAACCCACCTCGATCATCGGCAACTGCCCCGACCCCAGGCAGGTGAACAGCATGTTTCGCGTCGGGCCGTCAGGCTGCAGCAAAGAGAGGCCGTCAGCCTGATCTTTTTTGTGCTTCTGCTCCACATGCGAGTGATCGCGGGTGCGTGTGAGCATGGCGCCATTACGCATGAAATACAGCCGCGAATCGCCCACATGCGCCCAGTGCGCAGCGCCGTTTTGCAGCACGCAGACCACCACCGTCGTGCGCGGCGAATCGGTCAGCCCGTGTTCCTGCGCATAACGCTGAACCTGCTCATGCGCCCGAAAAATCGAGCGTCGCAGAAATTCTTGCGGGTCGCGCAGGCGCGGCCGCGCTTCTTGCTGGAAGAGATTGGCAATGGTCTGCAATGCCAGTTGCGCCGCCACATCGCCACGCGGGTGCCCACCCAAACCATCGGCCAGAGCGAACAAGGCGCTTTCGCGCGTGTAGCAATAGCCCATGCGATCCTGGTTGTTCGCACGACCGCCGCGGCGGCTCACCTGGTACACCGAAAACTTCAATTCTTCTCCCTCG
>NZ_JBYCKI010000215.1:0-5039 GCF_057473305.1 Thiomonas sp. TH-17 | reverse complement strand
GTGAGCACGCCGCGCCGCAGGCCAACCCGCTGCGGCCCGAGGTGTTCAGCAAATCGCTGCACCACGCGCTCGGCGTGGTCGATCTCGACGCGGAAGAACGCCTCGGGCTGCTGCGCGCTTTCGGCAAGGGCATGTCGGCTGCGCTGAAAGACACCTACTCGCTCTACAACAAACGCTTGGCCGAACTACAGGTCGAGCCCGCGCAATACCGTCAGATGCGCCGCGCGCCTGCACGCAGCGCCGCTGCCACAGCGATGGACGAGCAGGCGCTGGTCAACGCCGCACAAACCGGCGCGGAGCTGCATCTGGAAGCCTTGCAGCAATTGCTCGCCGGGCGTTTCGCTGCGGCGCCATCCGTCGGGCAAAGTGTTCAGGGCGCGCAAGGTGCTCAAGGCGCGCCGGACGGCGGCCACAGCGGCTTTGCACCCTCTGGCTTCGGCCCGACCGGCCCGGCGGCTTCGGGCTTCAGCCCTTCGGTGTTCGGCCAGGCCTATGGCCTCAACCCGCAGTTGCGCGATGCACTCGATCGTCTGCTGCTGACCGACCGTCTGGGGCTGCGCGAGGTGAACTGGCGCGACGAACCCGCCGCCGCCGCGGCGACGGTGAACCTCATCGAACAGCATCGGCAAAGCCTCTACGAGGTCGCCAACCGGCCGCTGGAGCGGCTCACCATCGACGTGGTCTCGCTGCTGTTCGATCACATCCTCGCTGACCCGAAGCTGCTGCCTGCGGTCAAGGCGCAACTCGCCCGCCTGCAAATTCCGGTGCTGCGACTGGGGTTGCGCGACGCCAGCCTGTTTTCCTCGCGCAACCACCCCACGCGCAAATTACTCAACCGGGTGGCCGAATACAGCGCGGGTTTTTCCAGCGTGGAAGAGCCCGCGGCCCAGCGCTTCCTGCCGTTTCTGTCGCGCATGGTCGAGGCCGTGGTCAACGCCGAGGAAGACGATGCCACGGTGTTTGCACAGCAACTCGCCGACCTGCAGCGCCATATCGCCGAAAGCGCCGCCGTGGTCGAGCAGCAGCAGGCCGATGCGGTCGATGCCCTGCGCCGCGCCGAGTTCCGCAGCCTGCTGCACGGAGCGCTGTATCGGCATCTGCACGAGGTGTTCGCACGTCTGCACACCCACCCGCAACTGCGCGAATTCATGCTGGAGCACTGGTCCACCGTGCTGGCCGAATCCGTACTGCGCCACGGCGAAGACGCCGAGATCACCCAGACCTACAAGCAAACCGCCAGCGACCTGATCTGGAGCGTGCAGCCCAAGACCGCCGAAGCCGATCGCAAGGCGCTGCTCGGGCTGCTGCCCACGCTGGTGCAACGGCTCGGCCAGGGCCTCGACCTGATTTCCTTGCCTGCCGACAAGCGCCAGGAGTTCATGGCCTGGCTGATGGACGCCCAGGCGCAGGCCATACGCGGCCAGGGCGAGGCGCAGCAGGCCACCTCGCGCGACGACGCGCTGCTGCTGCAGCGCGAATGGTCGCGGCTGCTGCACCCGCACACCAATGCGGCGGCGGCAGCGGCCATGCCCGAGGCGCTGGTACGCAATGAAGAAAAACTCACGAGCGGGCTGATCGAAGCCAGCGATGTGCCCGCCGAGCCGCATACGCCTGCGGCGGAGGCGGCCGAGTCGCAGCAAGGCCCGGCCAGCGTGCCGCCGGGCGAGCCTGCGCTGCTCTCGCCCTCCGAAGTGGCGGGGCTGATCGCCTCGCTCGATATCGGCACCTGGGTGCAGTTGCAGATTCAGGGGCGCAACGCCCGCGCGCAGCTCACTTGGCGAAGTCCGCAAGGGCTGTTCTACATGTTCTCCAGCAAGGTGGGCGGCCGCGCGCATTCCATGACCCGCCGTGCGCTGGAGCGCATGGCCGCGCAGGGCCTCATCCTGCCGCTGGAGGCGCAGGGACTGATGGACCGCGCCATGCAGGGCGTGGCCGAGCAATTGCGCGATCGCCAGTCTGGCGAACCCGGCTGAATCGGGCGGCGGCCGTACCGCGTTTACACCTGAGAACACTTCTCTTCAAATCACTTCGTTATATTTCACAGAACATCACGTATGGCGCATATTCATGCCCTATCCGTCTGCTCGTAAATATCAACCCAAGAGCTTTTTATGCGTCGTCGTATTCTCTTGAAACTTTCCCTCGCAAGCGCCATCGGCATGAGCGGCATGACGGCTGCCTTGGCGGCAGAGCCGGTTTTGTCGGTCGCCTATGCCGGTTCGATGGGCGCCTTGATGGACAAGGCGCTCGGCCCGACCATCGCCCAACAGGCCAAGGTGCAATATCAGGGCAAAGGCGCCGGGGCTTACGGCCTGGCGCATCTGATTGCCGTCAAGCAGATCAACCCCGATGTGTTCGTCTCCATCACCCCCGGCCCCGTCGAGGTGCTTCAGAAGGTCGGACTGGTCGATACCGCCGTGCCGGTGGCCAGCACGCAGATGGTGATTGCCTATAGCGACAAGAGCAAGTTCGCTGCCGACTTCAAGGCCGCTGCTGCCGGAAAAATGCCGTGGTATTCGGTGCTCGAAAAACCGGGCCTGCTCTTTGGCCGTACCGACCCGAAAACCGACCCGCAAGGCCGCAACATTGTGTTCACCATGCTGCTGGCGCAAGACTTTTACAAGCAGCCCGGACTGGCCGACAAGATTCTGGGCAAGGTCGAAAACCAGCAGCAAATTTTCACCGAGCCCTCACTGCTCTCACGACTGGAGTCGGGCCAGCTCGACGCCACTTCGGGCTATCTGAGCGCGGTGATTTCGCACAAGCTGCCCTATATCAAGCTGCCGGAAGAGATCAATCTCAGCGATCCCGGCATGATCGAAAAGTGGTACAGCAAGGCGCACTTCGACCTCAAACTCCCCAACGGCAAGACCGACACCCTGTCCACCCAGCCGCTGGTGTTTTATGCCGCGGTGCTGAAAAACGCGCCTAACCCCAAAGCCGGTGCAGACTTCGTCAAACTCATGACCAGCGCCGAGGGCCAGGCCCTTTTCAAAAAATACGGCTATAGCGCCCCCAAGGGCGGCGACCTTCATCCGGCACATTGAGTGGGCCCGCTGAGCTTTGGGCTGCGGCGACAATGACGGCATGACGCCGACTCCGCTGGATACCGCCGCAGCCCCGTTCTTTGCGCCGCACGCCAAGCAAGCGCCTGCACGCCGCGCGTGGATCGTGGCGGCCGCCGGGCTGGCCGGGCTGCTGTTTCTCAGCCTGCCGTTCGCCGGGCTGTTCATCAGCACGCCGTGGCACGCGCTGCATCTGCAGCAAGGCGACCTGGGCTCGCTCTGGGTGTCGGTGAGCTACAGCCTGATCGCCGTGGCCATCGTGGTGCTTTTCGCCACGCCGGTGGCCTGGTGGCTGGCGCGGCACGACTTTCGCGGCAAGTGGATCATGGAGATGCTGGTGCTGCTGCCGCTGCTCACGCCGCCGCTGGCCATGGGCCTGTTGCTGTCGATGAGTTACGGGCCGTACAGCTGGATCGGCCAGCCGCTGGGGCATCTCGGCCTCAATCTCACCAACACGCCTTCGGCCTTTCTGCTGGCGCAGGTGTATGGCAGCGCGCCGTATTTCATCGTCGCCGCGCGCTCGGCGTTTGAGGGTGTGCCGCGAGAGCTTGAGCAGATTTCGCTCACTCTGGGGCAGTCGCCCTGGCGCACTTTCTGGCGCATTACCGTGCCGCTTTCGGGGCTGGGCCTGGCCGCCGGGGTGGCGCTGGCCTGGGTGCGGGCGCTGGGCGAGTTCGGCATTGTGCTGATCGTGGCGTATTACCCGCAGGGCATTCCGGTGAAGCTGTGGGTCAACCTGCAGGACACCGGCCTGCCCGCGGTGTACCCGCTGCTTTGGCTGTTCTTCCTCATCGGCCTGCCCCTGCCCCTGCTGCTCGGCGCGCTGTCGCGGCGCGGGCAGGGCGGCGTCTGAACCGTTGTCCGACATCATGCCCTCGCCCGCCCGCCTGCACGTCAATCTGCAGATCCGCCAGCCGATCACGCTCGACGTCGATTTCGAAGTGCACGGCTTCACCGCCCTGCTCGGCTCCAGCGGCGAAGGCAAGTCCACGGTGCTGAAGGCGCTCGCTGGGCTCATTCCCAGCCAGGGTCCGCCTTTCGGCGCCCTGCCGCCGCAGCGTCGGCCTGTGGGCTATCTGCCGCAGGGTTATGCGCTGTTTCCGCATTTGCGCGCCTGGGAGAACGTGGCCTATGCGCTGGGCGGGGCGCTGGGCAAGCAGCGGGAGACGGCGGTGAAGTTGCTGCAGTCGGTCGGGCTGGCGCAGCAGACCGAGTTGCGTCCCGCCCAGCTCTCGGGCGGACAGCAGCAGCGCGTGGCGCTGGCCCGCGCGCTCGCACGGCAGCCGCAGGTGCTGCTGCTCGACGAACCTACCTCAGCGCTCGATGCCAGCACCCGCGACGACATCATGGCCGAGCTGGTTTCGCGCATGCACCAGCTCTCCATGCCCGCGCTGGCCGCCACGCACGATGCCAGCCTGGCGGCCATGTCTGACTGGGTGGTGGTGCTCTCGGGTCGGCAGGTCATTCAGCAGGGGCCGCCTGCCGAGGTGTTTGCGCATCCGGCCAATCAGGCGGCTGCGGCGCTGCTGGGCGTGCGCAACCGTTTTACCGCGCGCGTGCTGCGCCACGCGGTTGAGCGCGGACTGACGCTGTTGCAGTGGGAAGAAGGCGGGCTGCCACTGTGGGCGCCCTTGATGGCGTCGTGCGAGATCGGCTGCCTGGTGGACTGGGCCGTGTCGCCCGACGAGGTGCGCCTGCCCCCGCTCAAACCGGGCCAGACCGCCGATCTGGAAAACCCGGTCTCAGGCCAGATCGAACACTTGGTGGTGCAGGGCGCGAGCGCGACTCTGGCGATGCGATGCGGCGACGCACGGCTGTGGCTGCGCGCCCCGCTGCGGCTGATTGCCCACCACGGCCTGCACGCGGGTGCGCCCGTCGTGGCCCATCTGCGCGCCGAGCATCTGATGTGCTGGCCGCACTGAAACGACTATCCCCGAAACCTCACTCGCGCAGCAGTTTTTGCAGCACGTCGAG
>NZ_JBYCKI010000214.1:0-17177 GCF_057473305.1 Thiomonas sp. TH-17 | reverse complement strand
CGGCCACGGCCTTCTTGGCGTCATCGACATAGCTCACCAGATCGCGTCCGCTCACATTGGCCTGCACCGAGGCGAAGCGGCTGCCGTCTTCATGCGCTACCAGCACCGGGCCTTGCGTGGGGGTGAGCCTGGCGAGTTGCGACAGCGGATAGGCGGTGCCGTCTGGCGCGGTGATCATCACGTGCGCAAATGCCTGCGGATTGCTGCGCAAATCGGCGCTAGCGCGCAGCAGCAGCGGGGTGCGGCGCACGCCTTCGAGCACCATGCCTTGCGGCTGGCCTTCAACCAGGGCGCGCAGGTCTTGCTGCAGGCTGTCCACGTCAAATCCGGCGCGGCCCGCGGCAAGCCGATCGACCTGCACCGTGAGGTATTGCACGCCTTCCGGTCGGGCGGCCAGAACTTCTTGTGCGCCGGGCACGGCCTTGAGCGTCTCGGCCACCTGTTGAGACAGGTCGCCAAGCTGGGCGATGTCTGGCCCGAAGATTTTCACCACCAGATCGCCGCGGCTGCCGGTGAGCATTTCGGACACGCGCATCTCGATCGGCTGGGTGAAGCCAAAATCCACGCCGGGGAAACGTTCCAGCACCTTGCGCATGGACTCGATCACATCGTCCTTGCTGCCGCGCCATTCCGACATGGGTTTGAGCACCAGAAAGGTGTCGGTCTCGTTCAGCCCCATGGGGTCGAGGCCTAGATCGTCCGAGCCGCTGCGGGCGACGATGGACTTGATCTCGGGCACCTCTTTCAGCAACGCCTGCTGCACGCGCAGGTCGAGCGCTGCCGTGGCGCCGAGGCTGACTGACGGCAGCTTTTGCAGTTGCACGATCACATCGCCCTCATCGAGCGTGGGCATGAAGGTCTTGCCCACGCGTGTGTAGGCCCAGCCAGCGGCCACGAGCGACAGCAGCGCCACGGTCACGACGATGCGGGTGTGATTGAAGCTCCAGTCCAGCACGCGCCGGTAACCCGCAGAGAGTTTGCGCACCAGCCAGGGGTCGGTGTGCGATGCGGTTTTCAGCAACAGCGAGGCCATCACCGGCACGATGGTGAGGGCGATGAGCAGCGACGCGCCCAGCGCGAACACGATGGTCAGCGCCACGGGGCGGAACAGCTTGCCCTCCAGCCCTTCGAGCGTGAGCAGCGGCAGGAACACGATGGCGATGATGGCCACGCCGGAGATGACCGGCCCAGACACTTCCGACACGCCGCGCAGGATGCGCCCGAGGCGGTCGGTGGTGGCGCCGCCCGGGTTGCGATCCGGCGACTGCTCCGGGTCGTGGCTCATGTGGTTCACCAGGTTTTCCACCACGACCACGGCGGCGTCCACCAGCATGCCCAGGGCAATGGCCAGACCGCCCAGGCTCATGAGGTTGGCGCTCAGGCCAAACCAGCGCATCAGGATGAAAGTCGCCAGCGCCGACAGCGGCAGGGTGATGGCCACGACGAGAGCAGCGCGCCAGTTGCCGAGGAACAGCAACAGCATCACCACCACCAGCACCACGGCCTCGCCCAGCGCTTCAAGCACCGTGCCCACCGCGCGCTCGACCAATTGGCTGCGGTCGTAGAACACCTTGATGGTCATGCCTTGCGGCAGGCGCGGCTCCAGTTCGGCCAGACGTGCTTTCACCCCGTGGATCACCTCCTGTGCGTTGGCGCCGCGCAGGCCGAGCACAATGCCTTCGACCGCCTCGCCCTTGCCGTCTGCAGTGACGATGCCGTAGCGCGTGCTGCTGTCCACGCTGACCTGCGCCACATCGCTGATGCGCACCGGCGTGCCGCGCGCCGTGGCGACGACGGTGTTGCGAATGTCGTCGGCGTTGGCGAATGCGCCCTGCACCCGCACGATGCGGGTTTCTTCGCCTTCGTCCAGGCGGCCGGCGCCGTCATTGCTGTTGTTGACCTGCAGCGCGGCGCGCAACTGATTGAGCGACAGACCCCAGGCGGACAGCCGCGCCGGATCGGGCTGCACCGTGAAGGCGCGCACATCGCCGCCGAGCATGTTCACATCGGCCACGCCGGGCACGGTGCGCAGCACCGGGCGGATGAGCCATTGCAGCGCGCTGCGCTTTTCCTCCAGACTGGCCGGCCCTTCGAGGGTGAACATGTACAGGTCGGACAAAGGCGTGGTGATGGGGGCCAGCCCGCCCACTGCCGAGGCCGGCAGATCGCCGCGCACATTGGCCAGCGCCTCGCCCACCTGTTGACGCGCCCAATACACATCGGTGCCCTCAACGAAGTCCACCGTGATGTCGGCAATGCCGTACTTCGACACTGAACGCACGATGCGCTTGTTGGCGATGCCCAGCACCTCTTGCTCGATGGGCAGAACGACCCGCGTCTCCACCTCCTCCGGGGTCATGCCCGGCACTTTCATGATGATCTTGACTTGAGGCGATGACACGTCGGGAAAGGCGTCGATGGGCAATGCGCGCCAGGCAAAAATGCCGCCCGCCACCAGCGCCAGCATCGCGCCGATGGTCAGCAGACGTTGGCGCAACGCGCCATGAGTGAGAAACATCAAATTCATGGCGCCACCTCGCCAGCGGCTGCCTTGATCGCCACCACGCCGGTGGCCGCCACCTTGTCACCAGTCTTCAGCGGGCCGCTGACCATCACGGCGTCATTCAGGCGGCCGGCCACTGTGACGGGCACGATGCGGAAGCCCGCCGGATCGGTGACCAACACCGCATCGCGGCCGTTGATCTGCGTCACCGCGGCGGGCGGTACGCGCCACACCCCGGCCTGCGCCGGCAGACTCAGCCGTGCCTGCACTACCCCGCCCGCCTGCAGGTTGCCTGGCTGCGTGACACGCACGCGAATCAGCACGCTCTGTCCCGCGTTCAGCGCGACGGCCTTGGCCTGCACCACCCCTCGCGCCTGCAGTGCGGGCGCCTCCACTTCGGCGCCCACTTGAAGGGCGCTCGCCTGCTGAGGACTGGCTTCTATTTCCAGCCACAACTGGCCTTGCTGCGCAATGCGAAACAGCGCAGCAGACATGTCGACCCGCTGCCCTGGCAGGGCTGTCGTTTCGGTGATGACCCCAGCAATGGGCGCGCGCAACACGGCCACGCCGTTGAGCGCAGCGCCGCCAGCGGCCAGCTTGAGCGCCAGATTGCGCTCGGCCAGCATGGCCTGCGCCTCGCGGCTCTGCGCGCGGGCAGCCTCGAGCCGCGCGCCGGGTACGATGCCCTCGTTCACCAGCAGGGTGTCGCGCTGCAACTGGCGCTGCGCCAGGTCATAGCGGCTCTGCGCCTCGCTGCGTTCGCGCTGCAACTGGGCAATTTGCGGGCTGCTGAGCTCGGCCAGCGCCTGGCCGCTTTTCACCGTATCTCCGGGGTTGACCCGCAGGCGGGTGATCATTCCCGCGGCAGGAGCAGAAACCACTGCCTGCTGCGACAGCGGCACCGTTACGCGGGCGGGCAGGTCGATCTGCGCGGCAGTGGCGGCCTGCACCGTGGCAAGCCGCACGCCGAGCGCGGTTTGCTGGTCGGCCGTCATGGCGATGACGCCAGGCGAGGCGGGTTGTGCGGCAGCGGGCAGGGAAACGAGCGCCAGGCTCAACAGGCTGGCGGACACGGCGCACGCCAGCGGGCTGCGCGACAAAAAGAATTGGGGCATCTTGCATCCCGGCCATGCGCCGGGCTCCATCTGGGACTGGGGGGCCATCTTCCGCGTGACAGGTTGCACCTGTGTTTCACGCGTGTTGCGGCAGAAAAAAATCAGACCAGAGTGGAGGGCGGAGCCTGACCGGGAGGCGGTAGGCCGTGGTGGACGCGCGGAAACGCGTCGTCAGAGATTTGCGGCCAAGAGATGGGCTCGGTGGCGGTCAAAGAGCGCTGTGACGTGAAAGCAAACGTCGGCAGCACGACTGCAGTGTCAATCAATACGCTGGCCAGGCGGATTTGGGAAAGCCGAGATTGGGTGATGCCCGAGGCCAGTTCCACATCGCTGGGCTCGGGGGCATGCAGCGCAAAGCCCGACTGCTGCGCCGTGCGCTGAGGGGGGCTGGCAAGACAGGCCAGACCGTCGGGACTTGATTGCAAACTGAATTGCGGACTGGCCTGCACTTCCGCCGCGGCCGACAACGCATGAATATGCCAGCCATTCTGCACCGGCTGGCCCAGATGCCCATGAATGAATGGCGCCAGCCCAAGCAGCAGCACCAGCATGGAGAGCCAGGCTGTGCGCAGAGTGGAGAGGGCTTTGGACATGGGCAAAATGCTTGAATTTGTAACAACTATAACGAGACTCACAAAAACCCGTGTGGATGGAGGGATTTTTGGGGGCTCGGCATCCAGCGGGTGCGGCATGACGGGCTCAGGCGCAGACGACGATCCTGTCATTTTTAGAATGCCCAGATGACCGCCGCGCGCAAGCCCTCAAAGCAAGACCCCACTGCCGATCCGCCGCGGCGGCGAAGCGCGCCTCGCAAAGTCCCGGCGGGCAAGGTCAAACCGGCACGGCCCACGCCGCTTGCCCGGCTGGGTCTGCACACCGACTGGGACATTGCGCTGCATCTGCCGCTGCGCTACGAAGATGAAACGCGGCTCACGCCGCTGCGGGCGCTGCGCGACGGTGAGATTGTTACCACGGATGCCGTGGTAATCGAGACGCAGGTGCAGGGCCGCGCGCCGCGTCGGCAGTTGCTGGTGCGGCTGCATGAGCCGGAAGCGGGCGACGCTGTCCTCACGCTGCGGCTGTTCCACTTCTACCCCAATCAGCTCAAAGCCTTGCAGCCCGGGGTGCGGCTGCGGGTGCATGGGCAGGTGCGGCAGGGCTTGTTTGGCTGGGAGATGGTGCACCCGACCTGGAAGTTGGTGGACGCCAACGCGCCCCTGCCGAGCACGCTCACGCCGGTCTATCCCACCACGGCCGGCGTGCCGCAGAGCTATTTGCGCAAGGCCGTGGCTGGGGCGCTCAAGCGGCTGGTCTGGCGCGACACTGTGCCGCAGGAGGAACTGACGCGCCATCATCTGCCCGATCTGCCTTCGAGCCTGCGCACCCTGCATGCCCCGCCAGCCGCGGCCTTGCCCGCGCTGGAAGCGGGCGCGCATCCGGCGCAACGGCGCTTGAAGTTTGACGAATTGCTGGCGCAGCAACTGGCCCAGCAGCAGGCCCGCGCGCAGCGACAGCGGTGGAAGGCACCGGCACTGCCCGCAGCGGCCGAGGCGCTCAGCCTCCCGTCGCAGTTGCGGGCGGCCATCCCCTTCACCCTCACGGCAGCTCAGGAGCGCTGCGTGACCGAGATCGCCGCCGATCTGGCGCAGACCGCGCCGATGCACCGCCTGCTGCAGGGCGACGTGGGCAGCGGCAAGACCGTAGTGGCCGCGCTCGCGGCGGCGCAGGCTGTGGCGGCCGGCTGGCAGTGCGCGCTCATGGCGCCGACCGAAATTCTCGCGGCGCAACACGCGCGCAAGCTCGCCGACTGGCTGGAGCCCTTGGGTGTGGGTGTCGCCTGGCTTTCGGGCAGCCAGACGAAAAAAGAGCGCGAGGCAGCGTTGCAGTGCGTGGCCAGCGGGCAGGCGCAGCTCGTGCTGGGCACCCACGCCGTCATTCAGGCGCAGGTGCGTTTTGCCCGGCTGGGGCTGGCGATCGTGGACGAGCAGCATCGCTTCGGCGTGGCGCAGCGCCTGGCCCTGCGCGACAGCCTGCGCGCGGGCACGCAGGGCAGCGGCCTGCAGCCGCATCTGCTGATGATGAGCGCCACGCCCATTCCGCGCACCCTGGCCATGGCGCTGTTCGGCGATCTGGACGTGTCCACCATCGATGTCTTGCCGCCGGGCAGAACGCCGGTGCGCACCAGCGTGGTCAGCACGGATCGGCGCGACGAGCTCATCGCCCGGGTCGGCGCCTTGACCGCGCAGGGGCGGCAGGCCTATTGGGTCTGCCCTCTCGTTGAGGAAAGCGAAACGCTCGATCTGCAAAACGCCGTGGCCACCCACGCCGAACTCAGCGCCGCGCTGGCGACGATGTCCGGTCAGGGGGCGGTGCAAGTCGGCCTGCTGCACGGGCGCATGAAGGCGCAGGAAAAGCGCGCCACCATGCAGGCGTTCAGCGCGGGCGAAATCGGCCTGCTCGTCGCCACCACGGTCATCGAGGTGGGGGTGGACGTGCCCAACGCCAGCCTCATGGTGATCGAACATGCCGAGCGCTTCGGGCTGTCGCAGTTGCACCAGCTGCGCGGGCGGGTAGGGCGGGGTGCGGCGCAGTCGGATTGCGTGCTGCTGTTCACCTCGCCGCTGTCGCCCACGGCGCGTGAGCGCTTGGCGGCGATGCGCGAACTCACCGATGGCTTCGCCCTGGCGCAGAAAGACCTCGAACTGCGCGGGCCGGGCGAACTGCTGGGTCTGCGGCAGTCGGGCGTGCCCGGCCTGCGCTACGCCGATCTGGCGCAAGACATTGATCTGCTCGAAGCCGCTCGCGACACCGCGCAACGTCTGCTGGTCGCCGCACCCGAGGCCGCTCGGCAACACGCCGCGCGCTGGCTGGGCGAAGGGTTCGACTGGCTGAGCGCCTGAGGGCGCCCCCAGACCTACCGCGTTCGCGTCAGGCCCCCGAGGGGGATGAGGCCCGCGGCTCCAAGCTACCCTGCGGCAGCTTGGACGGAGCCGAATCCGAGCAGCTTGCAAGCTGCGAGGTGGACAAGAAAACTTGGGGCGGCCCTGCGTTTTCTCATGGCGCACTTGCATTGATTAACACAATCTGACGGCGTTTCTGTTTTAATTCTTTCTATGACTCTGACAGAATTACGCTATATCGTCGCCGTCGCTCGCGAGCGGCATTTTGGCCGGGCTGCCGAGGCCTGTTTCGTCAGCCAGCCCACCCTGTCGGTCGCCATCAAAAAGCTTGAAGAAGAACTGGATGTGCGTCTGTTCGAGCGCGGCGGCAATGAAGTCAGCGTCACGCCCATCGGCGAATCCATCGTCGAGCAGGCGCAGCGCGTCATCGAGCAGGCCGCGGCCATCAAGGAGCTTGCCAAGCGCGGCAAAGACCCGCTGGCCGGGCCGCTGCGGCTGGGGGTGATCTACACCATTGCGCCCTATCTGCTGCCCGAGCTGGTGCGCAACGTCATCAAGCGCAGCCCGCAGATGCCGCTGATGCTGCAGGAAAATTTCACCACCCGCCTGCTGGAAATGTTGCGCACCGGCGAGCTTGACGCGGCGATTCTGGCCGAGCCCTTTCCCGATCAGGGGCTGGCGGTTTCGCCGCTGTATGACGAGCCCTTCCTCGTGGCCGTGCCGCGCACCCATGCGATGGCGACGTGCAAGGAGCTGAGCGCCGAGGCGATCAAGGACGAGACCATGCTGCTGCTCGGCACCGGCCACTGCTTTCGCGACCACGTGCTCGAAGTCTGCCCGGAATTTGCGCGGTTTTCGCCCAGCTCGGAAGGCATCCGCAAGAGTTTCGAGGGATCGTCGCTGGAGACCATCAAGCAGATGGTGGCCTCGGGCATGGGCATCACCGTGGTGCCCAAACTGTCGGTGCCGCGACAGGACGTGCCGCATGCGGCCGATCCGAGCACCGATCACGTCTGTTATGTGCCGTTTTCCGATCCGCCGCCCACGCGCCGCGTGGTGCTGGTGTGGCGCAAGAGCTTCACCCGGCATGAAGCCATTGCCGCGCTGCGGCAGGCCGTCATGGCCTGCGATCTCCGGGGCGTCACTCTGCTGACGCCCTAAAAGCTCCCCAAAGGGGCTGCTACTCAGGCCTGCGTGTGCACGTCGTGGGTGACGAAGCCCTGCTCGGCGCTGGGCAGGGCGAACCAGTCCGGGTGGTCGAGGGTGCGGTGCATGTCGTCGAGGCCGCTTTGCCAGTGGGAGCGCATTTCGGCGCGGCCGAAGGCGTAGTCCTTGCCCTGGCCGTCGAAGGCTTTGTCGCGGTAGATCAGGTGGATGACGTTGTAGCGTTTGTCCTGCGCCATTTCCTGCACCTGCTGGCACAGCGCGTCGCGTTTGTTGGGCGGAATGCGCTGCAGCAGATCGCGCAGGATGTGGCGCTGCTCCTGCGCCCGCTGCAGGGTGGAGGTGATGATGCGCGTACGGCTGGAATACTGGATGTCTTTCTGCCGCTCGGCCACGTCCATCAAATTCTGCGGCACTTCACCCGCCGCGCTCCACAGATCGACCTGGAACACCAGGGTGTGGTGGCTGGGATGGCCGCCCAGCACCTGCGACAAGGGCGTGTTCGACACCAGCCCGCCGTCCCAGTAGAACTCGCCGTCGATCTCCACCGCCGGAAAACCCGGCGGCAGCGCGCCCGAGGCCATGATGTGCTCGGGGCCGAGCCGCATCTCGGCGCTGTCGAACACCACCTGGTTGCCGTTGCGCACATTCACCGCGCCCACGCTGATGCGGGTTTCGCCGCTGTTGAGCCGGTCGAAATCGACCAGCTTTTCCAGCGTGTCGCGCAGCGGCGTGGTGTCGTAAAAGCTGGCTTTCGCCGGGTTGTTGCCGCCTAGCGGCCAGCGCGGCAGAAAAAAGCCCCGCTGACCTTCGAGTATGGCGCGCAGCCCCTGCATGACAGCAAGCTGGGGTTGCAGGGGCTCGGGAATCCAGTCGAGCGCGGCGCCGTGTTCCCAGGGTAGGGTGGGCAGCAGCGGCTGCTGGGTGACGGTTTCCCAGAACGTGCGCAAGGCGGCTGCGCGTTGTCCCGGTGGGTTGCCCGCAATCAGCGCCGCGTTGATGGAGCCGATGGAAATGCCGGCCACCCAGTGCGGATGCACGCCGCAGTCTTCCAGCGCCTCCACCACGCCGCACTGGTAGGCGCCCAGCGCCCCGCCGCCTTGAAGCACCAGGGCGATGCGGTCGTAATGTCGCACCTGCGCCAGCACGGCATCAGCGCGGCAGGACGGCATGAGATCCCCCCCGAAACGCTCGCCTTGCTCACGTCTCCCCCCAGGGGGCGAAGAAACTCTTGGGGCGGCCCGGCGAGTTTCTTCTTCAGACGAGGAGGCAGTCTTTGTGCGCTGCGCGAGACGGGTCGTCGTGGCGGTCGTCATGACTTGCGCCTCTTAGTTCATGCACCAGCCGTGGCTGGCGACGATGGACTGGCCGGTGAGCGCGGCTGTGGGGAAGGCGGCCAGAAACAGCGCGAGATTGGCGATGTCGGCGGTGGTGGTGAACTCGCCATCCACCGTGTCTTTCAGCATCACGTTTTTAATCACCTCGTCTTCGCTGATGTTCAACTCCTTGGCCTGCTCGGGAATCTGCTTTTCCACCAGCGGGGTGCGCACGAAACCCGGGCAGATGACATGCGAGCGCACGCCATTGGGCCCGCCTTCCTTGGCCAGCACCCGCGCCAGCCCCAGCAGGCCATGCTTGGCGGTGACGTAGGCGCTCTTGAGCTTGCTGGCCTCGTGCGAATGCACCGAGCCCATGTAAATGACCACGCCGCCCTTCTTGGCGTACATGCCCGGCAGCACCGCCTTGGTGGTGAGGAAGGCGCCGTCGAGATGAATGGCGAGCAGCTTTTTCCAGTCTGCAAAGGCGAAATCTTCAATGGGGTTGACGATCTGAATGCCGGCGTTCGACACCAGAATGTCCACCGGGCCGAAGGCCTTGGCCACCGCCGCGCAGCCGGCGTTCACCTGCGCCTCGTCGGTCACGTTCATCGCCACGCCCATGGCTTTGCCGCCGGCCTTGTTGATGGCTTCGGCGGTGGCGTTGGCGGCGTCGAGATTCAGGTCGGCGATGGCGACTTTGGCGCCGGCCTTGGCATAGGTTTCGGCAATCTCTTTGCCGATGCCGCTGGCGGCGCCGGTGATGATGGCGGTTTTGTCCTTGAGGCTGAGTTGCATGGTCATGGGGGGTCTCCTGGTGGAAAGTAGCAAAGCAAGCGGGTCAGTGAATCGATTGAAACGCAATTGCTGCAACGCGGCAAGCGCAGCAGCGCCTTCTTCTCTAAAGACTCGGTGATGGGCCTTAACCTGGACTGAAGGCCGCCAAGCGCCGGTTTTTTTTCAGCTCGGGAGCGTGGGCCCTGTGGGCGCAAAAATCACCCGCACCCGCAGCCCGCCCAGTGGGGAGGTGTCGAGTTCGATGCGGGCGTCGCAGCGCTCGGCCACGCTGCGCACGATGGCCAGACCCAGGCCGCTGCCGCCGGGCGGGGCGTTTTCGCGGCGATAGAAGCGGTCGAACACGCGATCGCGGTCTTCGGGCGGAATGCCGGGGCCGGAATCGTCCACTTCGAGCACGGCCATGCGACGGGGCCCGGCTGCGCCCTCGGCCGCTTGCTCGGCGGGCGGCGCGGGCTGCATTTCGCAGCGCACCCGCACGTCCACCTGGCCGCCCGAAGGGGTGTAGCGCAGGGCGTTGTCCAAGAGGTTGCGCACCAGAATGCGCAGGCCGCTGGCCGGCGCGAGCACGGTGCAGTCTTCGGCGTCTTCCAGCCCGGCGTCCACGCCGCGGGTCTGGGCGAGTTCGGCCGTGTCGGACAGGGCCAGGCGCGCGGTGTCGAGCAGGCTCACCTCGCTGAGCGCTTCTTCGGCGCCCGACTCGTTGCGCGCCAGCAGCAGCAGTTGTTCGACCAGATGGCTGGCGCGGTCGATGCCGCTTTCCAGCCGGGCCAGCGCCACGCCGCGCTGGGCAGCGTCGTGCGCGCGGCCGAGCATCTGCACCTGCACCTTGAGCGCGGCCAGCGGCGAGCGCAGTTCATGCGCGGCGTCGGCCACGAACATGCGCTGGGTGTCGAAGGCCTGGCGGGTGCGCGAGAACAGGCCGTTCATCGCGCGCACCACGGGCTGCATTTCGCTGACCACGGGGTGCGGGTCGAGCGGGTCGAAACTGGTGGCGGCGCGGTTCTCCAGTTCGCGCGACAGATCGCTCAGCGGCCGCAGCGAGCGCCGCACCACCCAGGCGACGGCCAGCAGCAGCAGCGGCGCGATGACGGCCATCGGCCAGATGGAGCGCAGCGCAAATCCCAGCGCCAGCGCCTGCCGCGTGGCAATGCTTTGGCCGACCTGAATGGTGCGTCCCCCGGCCTGCATGGAATAGACGCGCCACTGCTCGCCGTTGACGCGCACATTGGTGTAGCCCAGCACGGCCTGGCTGGGCAGCTCGCTGCGCGGGCGCGAGACGTAAATGCGTTTGCCATCGGGCGCCCAGACCTGCACGACATAGTCGACATCGTTGCCCGCGCTGACATTGGGGCCGAAACCGGGCAGGCCCATGTCGCCGCTGGCGAGGCTGAGCGCGAGTTGCTGCAGGTGATAGTCGAACACCGCATCGGCCTCGTTCATGGCGTTGCGGAACACGGCCACGGCCTGCACCAGCGCCGCGAGGGTGACGGCGACTGAGAGCAGCAGCAGCAGCCGGGCGCGCAGGGATTTCAATCGCCGCCCCCATCGCCACCGCCATCGCCGCTATCTCCGCCATCGTCAACGCTATCGGCTTCTGGCGTGTGGCGGCCGTCACCGCCGCCATCACGGCTCGGGCTTGCGGGCGCGGGCTCCTTGGCGATCATGTAGCCCATGCCGCGGATGTTGCGGATGAGGTCGGGCCCCAGCTTTTTGCGCAGGCTGTGAACGTACACCTCCACCGCGTTACTCGAAATCTCGTCCTTCCAGCTATAGAGTTTTTCTTCGAGCTGGGCGCGCGACAGAATCATGCCGGGGCGGGCGATGAGCGCTTCGAGCACGGCCCACTCGCGTTGCGACAGGGCCACCGGCTCGCCGTCGAGCAGGGCTTCGTGTGTGGCCGGGTTCAGGCTGATGCGGCCGTAGCTGAACACCGGCTCGGCGCGGCCCGCGGCGCGGCGCAGCAGGGCGCGGATGCGGGCGGAAAGTTCGTCGAGGTCGTAGGGCTTGAGCACATAGTCGTCGGCCCCGGCGTCGAGCCCGGCGATGCGCGCCGAGACGGCATCGCGCGCGGTGGCGATGAGCACCGGGGTGGTTTCGCGCCGCGTGCGCAGCGCCTTGAGTACGGCGATGCCGTCCATCTTGGGCAGGCCCAGATCGAGCAGCACCAGGTCGTACTGCTCGGTGCGCAGCGCCGAGTCGGCTACCGCGCCGTCGCGCACCCAGTCCACCGCGTAGCCCTCGCCCCGCAAGGCGTCGAGCACGCTTTCGCCGATCATCACATCATCTTCAACCAGGAGCAGGCGCATGGGGCTGGATTGCAAATGGATACAGACCGGACTTTAGCGGCAGGCGCTTAGACTGCGCTTAACGCCCGGCACAGGGCCACGCACCACAAAATTCCGCATGCAACTCCCTTCTGATCCAACGAGCAGCCGCTTGCCCCGCACCGTGTGGATGCTGGGTTTTGTCAGCCTGTTCATGGACATGTCGTCCGAACTCATCCACGCCCTGCTGCCGGTTTACATGACCACGGTGCTGGGGCTGAGCGTGCTCAGCGTGGGGGTGGTCGAGGGCATTGCCGAGGCCACCGCGTCGATGCTCAAGGTGGTGTCGGGCGTGTGGTCAGACCGCATTGGGTCGCGCAAGTGGCTGGCAGTGGCGGGCTATGGCCTGTCGGCGCTGACCAAGCCGCTGTTTCCGCTGGCGTCGGGTGCGGGCGAGGTGATTGCGGCGCGTTTCATCGACCGCATCGGCAAGGGCATCCGCGGTGCGCCGCGCGATGCGCTGGTGGCCGACGCCACGCCGCCCGCGCTGCACAATGCCGCTTACGGCCTGCGACAAAGTCTCGATACCGTGGGCGCGGTACTCGGCCCGCTGGCGGCCATCGGCCTGCTGGCGGTGTATGCCGACAACCTGCGGCTGGTGCTGTGGTTCGGGGTGATTCCGGCGGTGATCGCGGTGGCGATTCTGGCTTTCGGGGTGCGCGAGCCGCGCCGGGTTGACGCCGGTCTGGCCGTAGCCAAGTCGAGCAAAAAGGGGCTGGACTGGCGCGCGGCGCGTGAGCTGCCTGCGGCGTTCTGGCAGGTCGTCAGTCTGGCCGCGCTGTTTACCGTGGCGCGGCTGACCGAGGCGTTTCTGGTGTTGCGGGGCGACCAGATCGGTGTGTCAGTGGTGTGGATCGCGCTGGTCACGCTGGTGCTGTCGCTGGCCTACGCGCTGTCGGCCTACCCCGTGGGTCTGCTGGCGGCGCGCTGGGGGCGCAAGCGGCTGTTCGGCCTGGGGCTGTCGGTGCTGGCGGCTTCCATGTTGTTGCTCGGCGGTGCATTGCCTCTGGGAATGCCCGGGTTCTGGCTGGGGGTTGCGCTTTGGGGGCTGCACATGGGGCTCACGCAGGGATTACTCTCAGCAGCCGTGGCCGAAGCCGCGCCGCCGCAACTGCGCGGCACCGCGTTCGGTCTGTATCACCTGACCATCGGGCTGATGCAATTGCTCGCGGCCATCGGCGCCGGCTGGCTGTGGCAGACCATCGGCGCGGCGGCCCTGTTCACCTTGGCCGCGGCACTGGCCTTGCTGTGCCTGCCCGCGCTGTGGCTGTGGCTGCACGAACAACCAATGACAAAGGAAGAGACATGACGACAACCCATGCGATCCGGTTTGACCAACACGGCGGCCCCGAAGTGCTGCAATGGCGCGAGCAAGAACTGGCTGATCCCGGCCCCGGCCAGGTGCGGGTGCGCCAGGAAGCCATCGGGCTGAATTTCATCGACGTGTATCACCGCACCGGCCTGTATCCGCAGCCGCTGCCGGGCAGTCTGGGCGGTGAAGCCGCCGGGGTGATCGAGGCGGTGGGGCCGGGGGTGGAGGGCTTCGCGGCGGGCGACCGCGTGGGCTACTGCACCGGCGCGCCCGGCGCGTATGCGCAGCGCCGCATCGTGCCGCTGGCCCCGCTCATCAAGCTGCCCGACGACATCGCCTTCGACGTGGCCGCCGCCAGCCTGCTCAAAGGGCTGACCGCGTATTACCTGCTGCACCGCACCCGCGCGCTCAAGGCCGGGGACGTGGCGCTGTTTCACGCCGCCGCCGGCGGGGTCGGGCTGATTGCGGGGCAGATGGCACGGGCGCTCGGCGCCACGCTCATCGGCACGGCGGGCTCGGCGGCGAAGTGCGCGCTGGCGCTGGAGAACGGCTACGCCCACGCCGTCGATTATGTGAAAGACGACTTTGTCGCCCGGGTCAAAGACCTCACCGCCGGTCGCGGCGTGCCGGTGGTGTATGACTCGATTGGCCGCGACACCTGGGAGCGTTCGCTCGCCTGCCTGCAGCCCTTCGGCCTGATGGTGAGCTTCGGCAATGCCTCGGGCGCGGTGCCGCCGTTCAAGATCACCGACCTGGCGGCAGCCGGTTCGCTTTTTGTGACCCGCCCCACGCTGGGCACGCATATGGCCGATCCGGTGGTGAAGCAGCAAATGGCCGATGCGCTGTTCGCGCTGATGCGCAGCGGACAGGTGAAGATTCACATCAACCAGCGCTACCCGCTGGCCGAGGCGGCGCAGGCGCATCGCGACCTCGAAGCCCGCAAGACCATCGGCTCGACGGTGCTGCTGCCGTAACAGGCTCGGGTTCTCCCTGCGGCAGTGCGTCGCAGGGAGAACCGCGTACTGGCGTGCCGCAAGGGTTTCCTAAAATGGCGGCATGCCGCTGTCTTCCCGCATTCCGCGTTTGCCCCTTGCCGGTCAGGGGGCGTCTGCTTCTTCGTCTGCTTCGCCACCTCTGCCTGCTGTCACCCTGACCCGCCTGCTGGCGGCGCGCCTGGTCATGCTGCTGGCCGAACTGGCGGTGCTGCCCTGGGCGCATCACTTCCTCGACATCACCTGGCCGGTCTACAAAGTGCTGGGGCTGATCGGCGTTCAGGCGGCCCTTGGCGCTCTGCTGTGGTGGCAGATTCGCAGCCGCCGCGGCTTGGGCGCCTTCGGCGGTTTCGTCCACCTGCTGGCCGATGCCCTCATTCTGGCCCTGCTGGTGTATTGGAGCGGCGGCGAGGTCAACCCCATCATCTCGCTGATGCTGATGCCGCTCGTCCTGAGTGCGGTGGCTTTGCCGGGGCTTTACGTCTGGGCCATGACGGCGGTGGTCATCACGCTCTATTCGCTGGTGTCATTCTTCCCCACCCCGCAGACCGAGGCCTGCGGGGTGGCGACCGGCATGCTCGGCGAGCATCTGACGGGCATGTGGGGCAATTTTCTCATCACGGCGCTGCTGGTGGCGGCGGTGGTGGCGCGCATGGCTTCGGCCTTGCGTGAGCGCGAAGTCGAACTCGCCCGCAGCCGTGAAGTCGGTCTGCGCGACCAGCATCTGTTCGCGCTGGGCATGCAGGCCGCCGCCGCAGCGCATGAACTTGCCACGCCCGTGTCCACCCTGGCGATGACGGTGGACGATCTGCAGGCCGACTACGCGGGTGACGACGAACTCGGCCCCCAACTGCAGCGCATGCAGGCGCAGGTGGCGCAGATTCGCACCGTGCTCGGCCACATCACCGCGGCCGCCGGTGCCGCCCGCAGCCGCAGCGGCCAGACCGAAACGCTGGCGCACTGGCTGGAGCATACGCTGGAGCACTGGCACCTCATGCGACCGCAGTCGCAGGCGGGGCTCGCACTGCGCAGCGCAGGTTCGCCCCCGGCGCTGCGGGTGGATGCGGGTCTGAACGCCGCGCTGGTGAGCCTGCTCAACAACGCCGCCGACGCAAGCCCCGACGCCGTGGAAGTCGAGGCCGACTGGGACGCGACCCACCTGCGCGTGCATGTGCTCGACCGCGGCCCCGGTCTGTCAGATGATCGGCTGGCGCGGGCAGGCTACGATTTCGTCAGCACCAAGGGCGAGACGCGCGGCTTGGGGCTGGCGCTGGCCCGCGCCGGCATCGAGCGCCTGGGCGGCACACTCACCGTGGCGCGCCGCGCGGGCGGCGGGCTGAGCGCCACGCTGCAATGGCCGCGTTTAGGGCCTGCGCTATTTGTTATGCCTCCGCCTGGGGACAACGCGGGGGTATAAATAGCGTTAACAGGCACTTAATTAATGAATGGCAAACCGATGAATCTGCTGCTGGTCGAAGATGACGCCGCGCTGGCTGCCGCCACGCGCAACTCCATGGAACGGCGTGGCATTTCCGTATGGCATGCCGATTCGGCGCCTGTCGCGCGAGCGCTCATCGGCACGGCGGCGTTCGACGCGGCGGTGCTCGATCTGCGCCTGCCCGGCGATAGCGGTCTGACCCTGATTGCGCCGCTGCGCGAGGCCTACCCCGACCTGCGCATCCTGCTGCTGACCGGCTACGCCAGCATCGCCACTGCGGTCGACGCCATCAAGCTCGGCGCGACCAACTATCTGCCCAAACCGGCGACGGTGGGCGACATCCTTGCCGCGCTGGATCAAGACGAACCCGAGGCCGACCGGGCCGTGGCCGCCCAGCCGCTGCCGGTCGATCGGCTGGAGTGGGAACACATTCAGAAAGTGCTGGCCGAGCACGACGGCAATATCTCCGCCACCGCCCGCGCGCTGCAGATGCACCGCCGCACCCTGCAGCGCAAGCTGCTCAAGCATCCGGTGCGCGAAGCGCCGGCCGACACAGAGCCGCGTTGAGGCGGTGCGCCATCCGGGCGAACCGCGTCAACGCTGCAGCCAGTGCAGCGCGACATCGGTATCGGCGGCGAGCCAGTGTTTATGCGGCGTCCAGCCGGCCGAGTGCGCCAGGCGCTGAAACATCGCCACCGGGTATTTGTAGGAATTTTCGGTGTGCAGGGTCTCGCCCTCTGTAAAAGCGAAGCTCTGCCCGAGCAGGCGCACGGTCTGTGGCCTGGGGCTGAGCAGATGCATCTCGATGCGGCTGTGCGCCGGATCGAAGCGGGCCACATGCCGGAACGCCTGCACATTGAAATCAGCGCCGAGTTCGCGGTTGATGCGGGTGAGCAGATTGCGGTTGAACGCCGCCGTCACGCCGCGGGCGTCGTCATACGCGGGGATGAGTTTGGCCTTGTCTTGCGTGCCGTCCACGCCGACGAGCAAATGCGCGCCGGGGCCGAGAAATTGGGCCGCGCCATGCAGAAAGCGCACCGCCTGTTCCGGGGTGAAGTTGCCGATGGTCGAGCCGGGAAAAAAGCCGATGCGGGGCTGTTGCCGCACGTCGGCCTCCAACGCGGCGGGCCAGTGCAGCGGGGCGGTGAAATCGGCTTCAAGCGCGTGCACATCCAGCTGGGGAAAACGCAGTTGCAGCCCGCGCACCGACTGGCGCAAAAAGTCGCCGCTGATGTCGATGGCGGTGTAGCTCGCGGGGGCGTTCAAGGCGCCCAGCAGCAGCGGGGTTTTACGGCTGGAACCGCTGCCGAATTCG
>NZ_JBYCKI010000213.1:0-16967 GCF_057473305.1 Thiomonas sp. TH-17 | reverse complement strand
GCGCGACTGGCGCTGCGTTGCGGGCTACGGCCATGCGCCGGAACACATCAGCCTGTTTTGCGAACAAGACGCGCTGTTCATCGCCGGCGACATGCTGCTGCCTCGCATCTCCACCAACATCAGCGTGAACGACAACGAACCGCTGTCCAACCCGCTGCAACAGTTTCTCGATAGCCTGGCGCGCTTCGCCACCTTGCTGTCGGACGACACGCTGATCTTCCCCTCGCACGGCCTGCCCTTCCGCGGCGCCCTAGCCCGCATCGCGCAGTTGCAGCAGCATCACCGCGAGCGTCTGGCCGAAGTGATGCAGGCCTGCGCCACCCCGCAAACCGCGGCCGACCTGCTGCCCGTGCTGTTCAAACGCCCGCTGGACGTGCACCAGATCACCTTCGCCATGGGCGAGTCCATCGCCCATCTGCACAAGCTGTGGTTCGACGGGCAACTGCGCCGAAAGTTTGACGACGGGGTTTACCGCTTCGTGCGATAGGCCCTTTCCCGCATGGTTTGTGCGGCGGCAGGATGGTATTTTGAACGCCGCCATGCCTGACAACACGACATCCGCCGACAACCCTCCGCCGCAAAACGCGGCCCTGGTGCTGCTGGGCGGCGGGGCGCGCACGGCCTATCAGGCCGGTGTGCTCGGCGGGGTGGGCGAGATTCTGCAGGCGCAGGGCTGGCCCGCGCAGCGCAACCCGTTTCCCGTGGTGTGCGGCACCTCGGCCGGGGCGATCAATGCGGCCTATTTCGCCAGCCGCTGCGCCGACTGGCCTGCCGCCCTGCATGAGCTGCAAACGCTTTGGAGCACCCTGCAGGCGCACGAGGTCTTCGAGGTCGGCACAGGGAAACTGCTGCGCGGCGGCGCGCGCTGGCTCGGGCTGA
The DNA here is from genome assembly GCF_057473305.1 of Thiomonas sp. TH-17. NCBI lineage: Bacteria > Pseudomonadati > Pseudomonadota > Betaproteobacteria > Burkholderiales > Thiomonas > Thiomonas sp. TH-17. Next base: position 16,088 of record NZ_JBYCKI010000213.1, on the reverse strand, counting down.
TGGTGTTCGGCTGGCTATGGAAGCAGAACCCGCGCGCCCTGCTCGACAACACCCCGCTGGCCGACACCCTGGGTCGGCGGGTGCACTTCGATGCGGTGGACGCCGCGATTCAGAGCGGCGCCTTGCGCGCGCTATCTGTGGCCACCTCTAGCTATACCAGCGGACGGCACATCACCTTCTTTCAGGCCCGTCCCGAGGTGCAGCCCTGGCGGCGGCCGGGGCTGTGGGGCATTGCGCAGCCCATCGGCGTCGAGCATCTGCTGGCCTCCAGCGCCCTGCCCTTCGTGTTTCCCGCCACGCCGCTGTTTGGCGAAGTCGGGCCGGAATACTTTGGCGACGGCGCCATGCGCCAGCTCGCCCCGCTGGCGCCTGCCATTCATCTGGGCGCAGAACGCGCACTGGCCATCGGCGTCGCCGAGCCGCATCCCGAGGCGGGGCAAATGCGCCGGCATCTGCCGCCCTACCCCAGCGTGGCGGAGATTGCGGCACACGCCATGTCCAGCGTGTTTCTCGACACCCTGCGCGCCGATGCGCAGCAGGCCGGGCGCATCAACCGCATGTTGTCGGATCTGCCGCCCCAAGTGCGCGCCGATCTGCCCTACCGCGCCCTGCCCACGCTGACCCTGCTGCCCTCCACCTCGATCGACGCCATTGCCGCGCGGCACTGGCACAGCATGCCCCGTGGCGCGCGGCTGCTGCTGCAATCGGTGGGCATGGGCACAGGCCGAGGATCGGCGCTGGCCAGTTATCTGCTGTTCACGCCGGATTACCTCTCCGCCTTGGTCGATCTCGGCCGGACCGATGCGCTGGCGCAGCGCGATGCGATCACGGCATTTTTCAACCCCACCGCGCCCGACCCGCATTGCGCATAATGCAGCCCTATGCTCAATGTGTTCACCCTCAAGAATGGCCGCCTGGTTCAGCAGGAGATCGGCGACCCGCAAAGCCTCGCGGAGCTGCAGCCCGTCTGGGTCGATCTCGAATCGGCCGATCCGCGCGAGCTCGGCTGGGTCGAGGCCCGCTTCGGCCTGACCATCCCCGCCGACGTCCTCGACCAGGATCTGGAAGAATCAGCGCGGTTTTACGAAGAGGAAGACGACAACCAGCTCCACCTGCGTTCTGACTTTCTCATCAGCGACGAGGAGCGTCCGCGCAACGAGCGCGTGGCCTTCATCATTCACGGCAGCGTGCTGTTTTCCATCCACACACACGATCTCACCGTGTTTCGTCTGTTGCGGCTGCGAGCGCGGCGCATGCCCGGGCTGATCGAGAACGCCACCGACGTACTGCTCGCGCTCTACCTCACCGACGCCGAATATTCCGCCGACACGCTCGAAGGCATTTACGACGATCTGGAGGCCATCGGCGCGCATATCCTCAAGCCGCGCCCCAGCGACCAGGACGCCTCGCAGGCGCTCACCGGCATCGCGCAGCAGGAAGATCTGAACGGCCGCATCCGTCGCAATGTGATGGACACGCGCCGGGCGTTGAGCTTTCTGCTGCGAAGCCGCCATCTCGGCGCCGATCAGTCGCAGGAGGCGCGGCAGATTCTGCGCGACCTCGACTCGCTCGACGGCCACACCGCCTTTCTGTTCGACAAGATCAACTTCCTGATGGACGCCACGGTCGGCTTCATCAACATCAACCAGAACAAGGTCATCAAGATTTTTTCGGTGGCCTCGGTGGCCATGCTGCCGCCCACGCTCATCGCCAGCATCTACGGCATGAATTTCAAACTCATGCCCGAACTCGATTGGCGCTTCGGCTACCCCTTCGCCCTGGCGCTAATGGTGTTCTCGGTCATCGCGCCTTTCTGGTTTTTCCGCAAAAAGGGCTGGCTCGATTAGAGCCTGTTCAGCCGACAGCGGCAGCGCGTTTCAGCCGTCGCACCACGGCGCCGAGCACAGGTACCGTGGCGTAGAAATCGCAGGCGTCCCAATAGTCGCGGTGGTCAATCACCAGCCCCTGCGCATCAAGCACGAAGCGCGTAGCACCGGCCACGAGCTGCGCAGACGCGCCTTTGCGCAGGGCGAAGTGAAAATCCCAGGTCATCCACCCTACATTTGCCTGCCCGGTGACCTCGCTCACCTCGAAGCGCGGCGCATGCAGTTTGGCGTACATATGCGCAAACTGCGCCGTGATGGCGGGCAGCCCCTGCACGCGATTGAACGGGTCTTGAAAAGTGGCCTGCGGGGCGTAAACCTGCGCCAGCACGTCGAGCTGGTCAGCGCGCAGTTGTTCGAACACACGGGCAATGCGGTGCAAGGGCGAGGCGTGCAAAGGCGGTGCGGCGGCGTCGGTTTCCATGACGCCCATCTTAGGCAAGAGCGCGCTGCGATGCTGGCTCAGACCCAGCCAGACTCAGACCCAGCGCGGCAGCAGCACGGCCACCCAGATCAGCACGCACAGCAGCAGGGTGAGCAGCACGGCGGCGCTGCCCAGGTCTTTGGCGGTCTTGCTCAGGTCGTGCCGCTCCAGTGAAACACGGTCGACCGTGTACTCGATGGCCGTGTTGAGCAGCTCGACAATGAGCACCAGCAGCACGCTGCCCGCGAGCACGGCCCGCTCGGTCCAGGTGCGCCCGAGCCACAGCGCCAGCGGCAGCATGATGAGGGACAGCGTGAGCTCCTGGCGGAATGCCGACTCGGTCTGCCACGCTGCGCGCAGGCCACTCATGGAGTTGATGCCCGCGTGATAGACGCGCGAAAGCCCGGTGCGGGTTTTGTAGGGATTGGGCGCCGCCTCCGGCTTGGGGAGGGGCGCGCGTTCGCGCTGCTGGGCCATGGGTTCAGTGCGCCGTTTGCGTCGCACTATTTGCCGCACTACTCTCGCGCACGGCCTTGCGCAGATGATCGAGAAACTGCCGCGAGGCCGCTTCCCAGGTGAATTTGCGGGCATGCGCCAGCGCCACGCTGCGCGGAATCTGCAGGGCGCGCAGGCAGGCGGCCTTGAGGTCGTTGTCGAGCGCCCCGGCCGGGCTTTCACCGATCACGTCCAGAGGGCCGGTCACGGGAAAAGCCGCCACCGGGCAGCCGCAGGCCATCGCCTCGATCAGCACCAGCCCGAAGGTGTCGGTCTTGCTCGGAAACACGAATACATCGGCGCCGGAATAGACCTTGGCGAGTTCGTCCTGCGTGAGCACGCCCAGAAAGCGCACGCCGGGGTATTGCTTGCGGATGCGCTCCATCTCCGGCCCTTCACCGACCACCCATTTGGTGCCCGGCAGATCAAGTTGCAGGAAGGCGTCGATGTTCTTCTCCACCGCCACCCGGCCGACGTACAGAAAGATGGGCGGCGTGCCATCCAGCCGTTCGCCTTCGCGCGGGTAGAACATGCGGTGATCCACCCCGCGCGACCACAGCCGCACATTGCGAAAGCCATGCTCCTGCAAATCGCGCTGCACGACCTGGGTGGGCACCAGCACCGCGCGGCCGGCGTTGTGAAAGCGGCGCAGATAGGCATAAGTCCAGCCCAGCGGCACACGAAAGCGGGCCTGGACGTATTCGGGAAAGCGGGTGTGATACGCCGTGGTCAGCGGAATGTCCAGACGCCGCGCGATGCGCCGCGCGGCCTGGCCCAGCGGCCCTTCGGTGGCGACATGCACCACGTCGGGCATGAAGGCGGTGACACGCTGCATGATCTGCGCGCGCGGCCGCAGGCTGAGGCGGATTTCAGGATAGGTCGGGCAGGGAATGGTGCGAAAACTGTTGGGCTCCACCACCTCGACCACCTGCCCCATGTCGCGCAACTGCCCGATGGTGGTCTTGAGGGTGCGCACCACGCCGTTGACCTGCGGCTCCCAGGCGTCGGTGACGATGAGGATGCGCAGCGGCGGCGTGCCAGCGGCGGCGGGCCAGGGCTTTTCGGCCGCGGCGGCCACTTGGGGAGCGACAGCGGAGGCGATCATGCGTGGGCGGGTTGTGTGGGGGAGGGATGCAATGGGGCGGGATGCGTTGCGTTCTGCGGCGCCAGCTCCGCCAGCACCTGCAGCCCGGCGTTCCAGTGCAGCAGCTTGAGGCGGCCGTCGAAGTCTTCGGCCAGCGCGGTGAGGCTCTCCACCCAGTCGCCGCAGTTGGCGTAGATCTGCCGGTCTTCGCTGCGCAGTTCGGCGCGGTGAATATGGCCGCACACCACGCCGTCGCACTGCTGACGGCGCGCTTCGTCGCTGAGCAGCGTTTCGAAACTGGAGATGGTGTTCACCGCCGCCTTCACCTTGTGTTTGAGGTATTGCGACAGCGACCAGTAGGGCAGGCCGAGCTTGAGCCGCGCATGGTTGAGCCAGCGATTGAGCTTGAGGGTGAACATGTAGGCGGCGTCGCCCAGATGCGCCAGCCACTTGGCGTAGAGCACCACGCTGTCGAACAGGTCGCCGTGCACGATGAGCAGAGTGCGGCCGTCGGCGGTGACGTGCCGCACCTGATTGATGACCTCGATACCGCCGAAGTGCAGCCCGTCGTAGGGCCGCGCGAACTCGTCATGGTTGCCCGGCACGAACACCACCCGCGTGCCCTTGCGCGCCTTGCGCAGCAGCTTCTGCACCACGTCGTTGTGCGCCTGCGGCCAGTAGATGCCCTTTTTCTTGAGCTGCCAGCCGTCGATGATGTCGCCCACCAGATAGATGGTGTCGGCGCTGCAATGGCGCAGGAACTCAAGGAGCTGTGGCGCCTTGCAGTCGCGCGTGCCGAGGTGAATGTCGGACAGCCACAGGGTGCGCCATTTCAACTCCGGCTCGCCTTCAACGCCGACTTGCGGGGCGTCGATGTGGGCAGCCGCGCGCAAGGTTTCAGCCGGGGCGCCGTCTTGCGGAATCACGGCACTGCTGCGCATCATTCGGGACAGGGTTTCGATCACCATGTCGCGCATTGCATAGCCTCAATATGTCAATCTGGTGAATGTCACGAAAAAATGTCGCCGCTCACTTGACGCCGTGACTTGTTTCACGCGCAGGGAGCGGGTCAAATGACGGCATCATCCCCACGGACCATCCCTCGCCATGAGCCAGGAACGCGAACTCAAATTCCGACTCGATCCCGCCCTGTTTGATGCCGTGCGCCGCCACCCGGTCTTGCGATCGATGGCGCAGCCGCCCCGCGTTCAGGCGCTGCAAACCTGGTACTTCGACACCCCAGCGCACACCCTGCGTCAGGCTGGCCTGGCCCTGCGGGTACGGCATCCGGGTGACGGGCGGCGCATTCTCACCCTCAAGAGCAGTCCAGCGCAGGGCCTGCAGCTCGCACGCGGCGAATGGGAATTCGACATCGACGCCGACACGCCCGAGGCCGCGTCGCTGCAAGGCCTGAGCCAGACGCCACTGGCCAGCCTGGGCGACCTTGATGCGCTCGCCAGTCAGTTGCAGGCGGTGCTCGGCACACGGGTGCAGCGCACTCTCTGGCAGGTCGATTGGGAAGGCTCGCAACTCGAAGTCTGCCTCGATGACGGACAGGCGCTCGGCGGCATCACCCCTCTCGCCCCCAGCCTCTTGATCAGCGAACTGGAGATCGAGTTCATCAGCGGCCATTGGCTCCACGCTTTCGACCTCGCCTGGGCCCTGGCGCAAGACCTGCCGCTGCGGATCTCCCCCGTCAGCAAGGTTCAACTCGCGGCAATTGCCGCAGGCGCCGCCACGCTGCAACTGCCCGCACTTGCCCGCGAACTGCCCCCGCATGAACAGGGCGGACAGGCCGTGGCCGACGTGCTTCAGCAGGCAGCCGCCGTCATTTCCGTCGGCGCCGACCTGTTGCACGACAAGGCCCTGCCCGAAACCGTGCACCAGATGCGGCTGCAGTTGCGCCGACTGCGGGTGCTGCTGCGGCTGCTCCAGACCACGGGGCCGAAATCGCAACGCGCGGCCTGCCGCTGGCTGCGCGACGAATGGCGCTGGGCCGGGCAACTGCTGGGCGCGGTACGCGATGTCGACGTCTGCCTTGAACACGTCAGCGCGCCCGACAGCACACCCGCCCCCGTGCGCGACGGCCTCGCCCAACGCCGCGAGGCGCGTCTTCAAGCCCTGCTGACCTATCTGCGCAGCGCCCGCTTCGGCCGCGTGCTGCTGGCGCAGACGCGCTGGGCCGAGTGCTGGAGCGGCGGCCAGATCATTGCCGCCGGGATGTCCACCGAACAACTGGCCCGGCGTCTGCTGCGCTTTCACCGCGACGATCTGCATTTGCACCCGCAGCGCTGGGCCGAACTGCTGGCCATCTGGGACGGCCTCGCCGCGACCCCGCTCGACGCCCCCTGGACCGCGCTGCACACCCTGCGCCTGCGCGCCAAGCAGTTGCGTTACGCGCTGGAATGGCTGGCCCCCTGGATCGGCCAGTCGCTGGGCGACGAAGGCAAAGCCTGGCTCAAACTCACCAGCGCCCTGCAAACCGACCTGGGCGAAGCGCTCGACACCCTGCGACTGGCGCGCTGGATGATCAGCGACCAAACCCCTCAGCCATCACAGGCCAACGCGTTCAGCGAACAGGCCATACACGATGCCTTCAAGCAGGCTCGCACCGGCTTGCAGCGCGCGCTCCAGGCCGCCCGCGGGAAGTCAGGCGAGGGTTGAACTTGGGGTTGAACTCACCTGCAACTGGTCCCGCCGTGTCGCAGTGAGGTAAATCACCAGGGCCAGAATCGCGACCAGGAACAGGGCGCTGGTTCCCATGGTTCCCAGACCGAGCCCTCCTTCAGCACCGGGTTTGGACAACCAGTCACCCAACGTCGCTCCCAGCGGACGGGTGAGGATGTAGGCAATCCAGAACGTGGACACGGCGCTGGCTTTGAAGAGGTAGTAGGCCGCTGCCGTCAGCGCTATGGCGCCGCCAAACAGCAAGGCCGACAAGGCATAGCCGAGTTGCAGCCGCTCAGCGGCCAGATCGCCGCCGGCAGTACCCAGCGCAAAGGTGAACAGAATCGTCGCCCAGTAAAACCCTTCTCGTTTTGGCGTGGCAATGCTGTGGATGGACAGATTGCGCTCGCTGGCCCACCAGATCACAAACGTCGCCAGCAAGGCCCCCGCAAACAGGGCTGTGCTCACCGGCAGCGGCACGCCCAACTGATCGGTCAGATTGTCGGTGACCAATGTGCCCACCACGCTGATGAGAGTCACAGTCAGCCAGTAAAGCCAGGGAATGTAACGGCTGGCGCGCATCTGCACCGCCAGCACACCGATGAACAAGAGGGTCATCACCGCGCTGGTGGCAACCAGGCCCAGATGCAGGTCCACGGCCAGATAGTCTGCGGCGGTTTCGCCCACCGTGGTGGCCATGATTTTGATCAGCCAGAAGTAAAGCGTGATGACGACCGGAACCTTGACCGCCAGCGCCCAATCGGGCTGCGCGGCTTTTGCTGCGTTTTGCATGATGAACTCCCTGAATGCCGTTTGCGTTGTTGTGGCGTCGCGTGTGACGCGACAACGGCATTCTGGAGAGGGCGACTTAGCGCAAGGTGAGCGACTTGCTCCGCTAAGGGCTGCGGGCCCTCAGCCACTCTTGCGCAGGTTCGCCGGGGCGATGCGCAGCGCTTCGCGGTATTTGGCCACGGTGCGCCGCGCCACCTGCACGCCTTGCTGCGTGAGGCGTTCGGCGAGTTCGCTGTCCGACAGGGGTTTGGCGCTGTCTTCTTCGGCCACCAGGCGGCGGATGAGTTCGCGTACCGCGGTGGATGAGGTGTTGCCCCCCGCCTCGGTGCTCAGACCAGAGCCGAAGAAATACTTCAGCTCGACGGTGCCGAAGGGCGTGAGCATGAATTTCTGCGTGGTCACGCGCGAGATGGTCGATTCGTGCAGCCCGAGTTCGTCGGCGATTTCGCGCAGCACCATGGGCCGCATCGCCACGGGGCCGAAGTCGAAAAACCGCTGCTGGCGCTCGACGATGGTCTGCGACACGCGCTGAATGGTCTCGAAACGCTGCTGCACGTTTTTCACGAACCAGCGCGCCTCCTGAAGCTGTCCCTGCATGGCGCTGCCGCTGTCGCGGGCGCGGCGCATGGCGTCGGCATAGATCTGGTTCACCCGCAGCCGGGGCATGACCTCGGCGTTGAGCTGCGCCATCCAGCCTTGCGGCGTCTTGCGGGCGATCACATCGGGGGTCACGGCCTGCGCGGCATCGCGGCGGAAGGCGCCACCGGGATGGGGATCGAGCTGGGCGATGCGTTGCTGCGCCAGGCGCAACGCGGCCTCATCGGCTTCGAGCAGGCGTTCGAGCTTGCGCCAGTCGCGCTTGGCCAGCAGATCGAGATGGCCGCCGCGGCAAATCTGCAAGGCGAGTTCGCGCACGGGGCAAGACGGCTGGCGCTGAAGCTGCAGGCGGAGACAATCGGGCAGGTCGTGGGCGGCCACGCCGGCCGGGTCGAAGCTCTGGATCAGGCGCATGGCCGTGGTGAGCGCATCGGCCAGGTCTTCGATCTGCTCGGCGTCTGCCGCGGGGGCGAGGGCCTGCGCCAGTTCCAGCGGGGTGTCGGGCAGATAGCCGTCGTCGTCGAGCGAGTCGATGATGGCTTCGGCGGCCGCGCGGTCGGTGGCGCTCAGCGCGAGCCCGGCCAATTGACCGCGCAAATGGTCGCGCAGATCGAGGTGTTCGGAGGCAATGTCGAGCGCGCTGAATTCGTCGTCGTCACCCCCGCCCCCGCTGGCGGACTGGCCTGAACTGACCCAGGAGTCGGCGTCGGCATCGGTATCCGCACCGTGATCGGTTTCGCCGCTGCTGGCCGTCCAGTCCTGCGTGTCGAGTTGCAGCTCCGCGGCGGGCTCGGTGGCGGTGTCATGCCCGTCGACCGACACCTGAGACGGGTCGGGCGTCAAAGGCTGCGGCGACTCGGATGTCGGCGCGGCAGCAGGCGCCTCTTGCTCTTCTTCAGGTTCGAGGAAGGGATTGGATTCGAGCAGGCCCTCGATTTCCTGCGTGAGCTCGAGGGTGGAGAGTTGCAGCAGCCGGATGGACTGCTGCAACTGCGGCGTGAGCGCGAGATGCTGGGACAGGCGCAGATTCAGCGAGGGCTTCATCGCGGCTTACATGCGGAAGTTTTCACCGAGGTACACCTTGCGCACCGCGGGGTTGTCGATGATGGATTGCGGATCGCCCTGCGCCAGCACCTGCCCTTCGCTGATGATGCAGGCCCTGTCACAGATGCCCAGCGTTTCGCGCACATTGTGGTCGGTGATCAGCACGCCGATGCCCTGCTCTTTCAGGAACTGCACGATGCGCTGGATCTCGATGACCGCAATCGGGTCGATGCCGGCAAACGGCTCGTCGAGCAGGATGAAGCGCGGCTGCGTGGCGAGTGCGCGCGCGATTTCCACCCGCCGCCGCTCGCCGCCCGAAAGCGCCGGGGCGGGGCTGTCGCGCAGATGCTCGACGTGCAGCTCGCGCAAGAGATGATCTTCGCGCTCGCGGATTTCAGCCTTGCCCAGGCGGCGCCCTTGCGCGTCGCGCTGCAGCTCCAGCACCGCCCGCACGTTCTCGGCCACCGTCATGCGGCGGAAGATCGACGCCTCCTGCGGCAAATACGACAGCCCCATGCGCGCACGGCGATGCATCGGAGAATCGCTCACGTCCTGGCCGTCGATGTGGATGCGCCCCGCGTCGGGCCGCACCAGGCCAACGATCATGTAGAACGACGTGGTCTTGCCTGCGCCGTTCGGCCCCAGCAGGCCGACCACCTCGCCGCAACGCACGCTGAAGCTGACGTCGCGCACCACCTGCCGACCGGCATAGCGTTTCTGCAGATGCTGAACGTCGAGCTCCGGGCCAGTTGCCGCGCGTGTCGAAGGGGCTGAAGGCGTCCGCGCGGCTTCCGTCGGGGCGACGGGCTCCAGGCCACCCCGCACCACGGTCTGTCCAACGGAATGCGGCTGGACGCTCAAGGCTGCGTCCCCAGCTTCGGGGCGACTTTAAGCGCGGGAGGCGATTTGGGCGCCGACGGCGCGGATGGTGCAGATGGGGCGGCGGGCTGCGGCGTCAACATCACCCGCACCCGCCCGCCAGGATTGGTGGCCGTCGCGCCCTGCGCACCGCCTTCGACGGTGAACACATCGGTGATCTGGTTGTAGGCAATCACATTGCCCTGGCTGCGGTCGGCCAACTTGCCGTCGATCAGTCGGCTGAGCATGGCTTGGCCACGCAGCGTCACCACATCGGTCTTGCCGTCGTATTCGATGCGCTGCGCGGCGCCGTCCATGGTTTGCGCGGGCTGGCCGGGCGCCCCATCGAGTTGTTGCTGAAAGGTGGCCAACTGGCCCGGCGCGGCGATCGCCGTCGCGTACTGATAGCCGTCCGGCGCCTGGCGCACATCGACCGTGGCGGCGCGCAGCACCAGAGAACCCTTGGTGACGACCACGTTGCCGGTAAACACACTGGTCTGGTGCACGTCGTCGTACCGCATGGCGTCAGCCTCGATGTGAATCGGCTGGTTCCGGTCGGTCTGCGCCGCAAGCACGGGCAGCGCCAGGCTCGGCGCACACAGCAGGGTCAACAACAGGATTCGGACCACTCGTTTCATCGGCATGGGTTTTGCTTTAGTCGGGTCATTCTAGGGCAAGGCTGCGCGTTTTCGCAGCAATTTTGCGGGGCTCAAAAAACACTGCCCGCGGTATGCGGGCAGTGTTGAGATACGGCAGGGCGAAGCGCTTACTTCTTCTCCGCCTGCACCTTTTTGATCAGGTAGTCCACAACCTCAAGCACCTTCTTGTTGTTATTGGCTTCAGGCAGCGCCGCAGAAGTGGTGTAGGTGCCCTGAACCGCCATGGTCGGCACCCCACCGATCTGATAGTCCGTCACCATTTGCGTGGCCTGCCGGACTTGCGCATTCACGCCGAACGAGTTGTAGGCATCCAGGAACGCTTTTTTGGGAATGCCCTGCTGCGCCAGCCAGTTGGCCATCTGATCGGCCGTGCCCAGAGGAATGTGCTGTTTGTGGATGGCGTTGAAAATATTGGCCTGCATCGCATCGTTGAGCTTGCCCAGCGCTTTCAGTGCGTAATAGAGATGCTGTTGCGGCACGAACTGGGGAGAAAAAGCGACGGGCACGCGCTCGAGCACCACCCCGGCGGGCAGTTTTTTCTGCCAGGCTTCGAGCAGGGGGTCGAAGTCGGCGCAGTGCGGACAGTCGTACCAGAAAAACTCGTACACCACGATTTTGTCTGACGGGCTCACCGGCTGCGGTACAGCCAGACGGTTGTAGGCAAAACCCTCGTTGAACGGGCTGCTCTTGGCAGGCGTCTGCGCCTGCGCGCCCGCGGCAAGAAAGCCCATTGAAAACACCATGAACACCACGGAAAGCCAGCGTTGAAACATGAGTCGTCCTTTGGTTTGAAGATCAGAGAATGGTTTTATGAACTGGTGCGCATCAGGGCGGTTTGAACCCCGTTATCACCCAGAAGTTTCTGCGTCTGCTCGGCCTGCTGCGCCGAGGTGAACGGCCCTACTCGAACGCGATACAAGGTGCGCCCGTTGACAACGCGCTCGTCCACATGCGCTTCCTGACCGATCAGGGCCACCTTGGCGCGCTGACGCTCAGCGTCTTCACGCGTGCTGTACGCCCCGACCTGCAGCACATACTGCACGGGGCCTTGGGCGGCCGGTTTAGTCGGGGCGGCCGGGGTTGTCACGCCACCCGTCGTTGGCGCAAGGGCCGCCTGCGAGGCTCCCGCAGCGGGCTGCCCCAGTTTGGCCAGCGCCTGAGGAGACAGCGGCTTGCTCGCCACTGTCACGGGCATGGAACCGCTGCCCGCCGGCGGCGCGGCGGTTGCGCCACTCAAGCCCTGATTGGGATTCCAGTTGCTCGCTCCGGAAGCCGCACTGGCGGGGCGCTCCTGGAATCGATTCATGAAGGGCAGCGGCGCCTTGGTGATGTAAAGAGCAACGCCGAGGGCGATACCCAGGCCGATGACCAGGCCGACGATCAGGCCGATCACGGTGCCGCCGAACTGGCCGCGGAGTGTGGTGCGTTTTGACATGGAAGACAGGAGTGTGCGTTGTCGATGAAGCCCTGCGGACGCGCCGTGGCGCTCACATGCGCTGCGGCGCGCTCACGCCGAGCACGGCGAGTGCATTGTGCATCACCTGACGTACGGCGCGCAGCAGTCGCAGGCGCGCATGCCGCAGGGGAAGTTCGTCGACCAGCACGCGTTCGGCGTTGTAGAAAGCGTGGAAATCGGCGGCCAGATCGCGCAGGTAGAAGGCCACCTGATGCGGCGCCAGTTCTTGCGCCGCCGCGGCCAGGACTTGCGGATAGCGTGCAAGCGCGAGTTGCAGCGCCCGTTCGCGCGGTGCGGTCAGCAAAGACAAGTCGGCTTGCTCGATGAGCGTGGGCTGCGCGGCATCTTGCGGGGCACGATTGGCCCATTGTTCGAACACCGAGTTCACCCTGGCGTGGGCATATTGCACGTAGTAAACCGGGTTTTCGTCGCTTTGCGCCAGGGCGAGGTCGACGTCGAACACGAATTCGGTATCGGCCTTGCGCGAAACGAGAAAAAAGCGCACGGCGTCGCGCCCTCGCTGCAAAGCCGCCTGACGCTCGTCGTCGCTCATGTCGTCGCGCACGCCGCCCGACCATTCGATCAGGTCTCGCACGGTCACATAACTGCCTGCGCGCTTGGAGATTTTTACCTCCTGCCCGCCCCGCATCACCGTGACCATTTTGTGCAGCACATAGTCGGGATAACCGGCGGGAATGCCCAGGTCGAGCGCCTGCAGCCCGGCGCGCACCCGCGCGATGGTGCCGTGATGATCCGAGCCCTGAATGTTCACCGCGCGGTGAAACCCGCGCTGCCATTTGGCCAGGTGGTAGGCCACATCGGGAACGAAGTAGGTGTAGGTGCCGTCGGACTTGCGCATCACGCGGTCCTTGTCGTCGCCGTATTGCGTCGTGCGCAGCCACAACGCGCCGTCCTGCTCGTAGGTGTGGCCCGAGGCCTGCAAGCGCTGCACCGCGTCTTGCACCCGGCCATCGGTGTAGAGGCTGGATTCGAGGTAATAGTTGTCGAACCGAATGCCAAAAGTCTTGAGATCGAGGTCCTGCTCACGGCGCAGATAGGCCACGGCAAAACGGCGGATATTGTCCAGATCGTCGGCTTGACCATTGGCCACGATGGGCTGACCCTGATCGTCTGGTACCGATTCGCGCGCCAGAAAATCCTGCGCGATGTCGGCGATGTAGTCGCCGTTGTAGGCCGACTCGGGCCATTGCGCATCACCCGGCTTGTACCCACGCGCCCTAGCCTGAACCGACAGCGCAAGCGTCTGGATCTGCACCCCGGCGTCGTTGTAATAAAACTCGCGCTGCACCGCCCAGCCCTGTGTGGTCAGCACGGCGGCAATGGCATCGCCCAACGCCCCCTGGCGACCATGCCCCACATGCAACGGCCCGGTCGGATTGGCCGAAACAAACTCCACCAGCATGGGCTGCTCGCGCCCCGCGCGTGAATGCCCGAACACCGCCGCACCCTGCTCGACTTCCACTATCACCTGCTGCAGCACCGCAGGATGGAGGTGAAAGTTGATGAATCCGGGCCCGGCGATTTCAGTTCGGGCGATGCGTTCAGCCAAGTCAGCATTTGCGCTCAGCACGTCGATGATTTGCAGGGCCACATCGCGCGGATTGCGTTTGAGCGGTTTGGCCAGTTGCATCGCCAGATTGCTGGCTAATTCGCCATGATCGTCGCTGCGCGGACGGCTGAGTTCGATAGAGCCTGAAAACTCGGGCTGCAGGGCCGTTGCCGCTTGTTGCAGCGCCGTGGTCAACCGCGCGGTGAATTCGATCATTATGGGAATGTTGTGAAGACGCAAAGTCGGCATTTTATGGGCCTGTCGCCGTTCTTCGCGCCCGCACAACCGTATGGTGTAATGATTTGCCGGTTAGCAACCTTTCGTTGCACGGCTTGATCGCGCAACCGCCTACTGCGGTACGGTCACAACACAACTTGGAGGAATGATGAAAAAACTGATCGCCACCCTCGGTCTCGCCCTGGGTCTGATGGCCCTGCCTGTGCTGTCTCAAGCTCAAGGCACGCCGCAGCAAAGCCGCATGGCCCAATGCAACAAGGAAGCCACCGGAAAGACCGGCGAGGCCCGCAAGACCTTCATGAAAGAGTGCCTGGCCAGCAAGCCCGCAGCCGCAGCCGAAACAGCCAAGCCTGCTAGCAAAGAAGCCGCCAAGCCTGAACGCAAAGCAGAACACAAAGCCGCTGCCGGCGAAAAGAAGCTGACCCCTCAGCAAGAGAAGATGTCGTTCTGCAGCAAAGATGCCAAGGCCAAAGGCATGAAGGGCGAAGAGCGTAAAAAATTCATGAGTGAATGCCTGCGCAAGAAGTAATTCAAACGCTTGCACGCGGTTTGCACGCACCTTCGGGTGCGTTTTTCATGGGCGATCTTGGGCCCACAAAATAAACCGCTACTGCTGCACCACGGAATAGCCGCTCAAACCCAGTCCCTGCAATTTCTGCACTAGCGTGGCATCCAGTGCGGCGCCTGTGATCGGTCCGATCTGCACACGATAGAACGTCTGACCCCGGATATAGCCGGGCACCACCAGTACGTCGTCGATGCCCGCGGCCTGCAGACGCGCTTTTTCCGCCTCGGCATTGACTTCCAGCGTGAACGCGCCAGTCTGCACATAGTTTTGCGGTGAAGCGGAGTTTGCGGGCAAGGCCAACGCGGGCTGCGGCATCGGCGGCTGAGCGCTTGTGGCAGCGGCAAGCATCGCTGCCTGTGGGTCAGAGGCGTCAGGCACAGGGGTTGACAATGAAGCGGTCGTGAGCGGCGGCAACGCCTGCACTTCGATGGGCGCAGGCTCTGGCGCCTGCTGGGGCAAGCTCGCATCGGGCGTTTGCCCCGACGGCGCCTGCGCGACAGACAACGCCGCGAACTGTTGCGCCGCAAACGCCGGCTGATCTGACAAGGGAGTGGATGGCGGGCTCACGACAGGTGCTGACCTGGTTTGCGGCGACGGCTGCGGCGTGGCCGCCTGCGCGACTTGCAAGGGGGCGTTGGCCCCTTCGGGCAGGGCCACGATACGCACGCGCGCCGTTCCCGTTCGGGTTACGCCCAGAGCCTGCGCTGCGCCCATCGACAAATCGAGCAAACGTCCGCTGACAAATGGGCCCCGATCATTGACCAGCACCAGAGCGCTCAGCCCGTTGTCGAGGTTGGTCACCTGAACGCAGGTTGGGAGCGGCAAAACGCGGCTGGCTGCCGAAAAGTCGCGCGGGTTGAAACGCGTCCCCATCGACGTGGTGGTGCCCGACTCCCAGCCGTACCAGGAGGCGATGCCCACTTCGTCGTAACCCTCAGCACTGCGCAAGGGGCTGTAGCTGCGGCCCCGCACGGTATAAGTGCGGTTGTAGGCCGCACGCAGATTGGGCGGTGGAGCATGGCAGCCAGCCAGGGCATTGACTGGCGCCCCGCTTGAAACGCTGCGCTGCGGCGCACTGGCGCAGCCCCCCAGGGCCAATCCCAGCAGCAGTGCAGCGGCCAGCAGAGGGCCAGGTAGGCGCTGCCCGCTGTCCCAACCTCCTTGAGCTGTCATCCATACGCCCTCACCTGCGCTCATTCACCGGCTCCACATTGCTCTCGTCCAGTTCATCGTAATGGCGGCGAAGCGCAAAACAAAACAGCCCGCGTGAGCGGGCTGTTCTTTTGCAACGGTTGACCCACGCAAACTCAAGGAAACGTAGGGCCGTCCCAAGTTTCCTTGTTCACCTCGCAGCTTGCAAGCTGCTCGGATTCGGCTCCGTCCAAGCTACCGCAGGGCAGCTTGGAGCCGCGGGCCTCATCCCCCACGGGGGGCGGGCTGGGCGCAGCCCGGTCCTGGGGGCTCTCAGTGCGCTCGGCCACGAAGCCTGCGAATCGCAGCAAGTTGAGCGGCCAGCATGGCCAGTTCGCCCTCGACCACGGCGACGTCCTGCGCCTCTTTGGCGTGTGCGCGCGCGTCCTGAGCGGCTTTCAGGGCCTCGTTGGCTTTGGCCTCGTCGAGATCCTTGCCGCGAATGGCGGTATCGGCCAGCACGGTGACTCGCTTGGGCTGCACTTCAAGAATGCCGCCTGCGACAAAGACGAACTCCTCCTTGCTGCCGGTGGCATTGGCTTCGACCAATTCGATGCGCACCG
>NZ_JBYCKI010000212.1:0-6676 GCF_057473305.1 Thiomonas sp. TH-17 | reverse complement strand
TCACTGAGTTTGTCTGATCGCATGAAGCCTCCGAAAAAACTCAAGCTTCACTCAGCACAGACTCATTGAAAAGATGGGTTCGGCGGACGCTTACCTTCATCCATCGGCAGGCCGAAGGCTTCGCAGATCAGCCGCAGTCGGTGGAGCAGCATGGCCCCACGATCCTCCAGGCTGACAAAGACAACACGCGATTTCTCACAGGCGAGTCCTGCCCAAGGTCGCCCGATGGCCAGGTGCGCGCCGATCGTGAGCGCCTGCATGGTCTTGCCCCCGCCGCCATGCCCGGCAACGCCCGTCACATGGCCCTCCGGCACAAGGTCTTGCAGCTTGAAGCGATGCGCCAGCAGCTCAGCGGCGGCCAGGCCAGCCAGCGAGACAATTTTTAGCGGTGGCTCGGTTTCAGGCAGTTCCCCCAGGTCGTCGAACGCATCGGCAGTCGCCTTGCGCTGTTCGGCGTCGAACGCGCGTTCTGCTGCGGACTGATCGCCCTGATGGTCGAGCTGGACAAAAGCCGTCCAAGCGTCGAACGTGCCGAACAGCGGGTCGCTTGCATGGTCACTTTGCCAAAGGCCATCTTTGCCCGGAATCTCGCGCACGCTCGGCGCTCCCGTGGCTGTATGCGGCGACCAGCGGCCGTTGCCGTTCTCCGTGTAGCCGTGGCGCTCCAGGATCGCAGGCACAACGTGCGCCGCGTTGAACGGCACCCGCCGCGCTGACGCAAAGGCCAGCGGTGCCCCAGGGCCTGCAGCGGGTGCGGACACAGCGAGCTGTGCGCCCTCGCCGCAAAACAGCCGCTGCTGTTCGCGTAGAAACACCACATCTTCCGACAAGCGCAGCCACCACGCGGCGAGCTTCGGCGGCAAGTCGGGCGCATCGTCCAGGCGGCGGTCGTTCGCGTAGTCCTGCGAGTAAGGCCCCCCGCCGGTCTGCGTTTTGTAGACCGTGCCGGGCAGGGTGTCCTGTAGGTTCTGGCTTGCCGCGCGAAGCTCCAGAATCGTCCCAGCACTGCGGCTGGAGAACTTCACCCAGCCCGCAGCGGTGGGCGCTTTGAACGTCGAGCGCCCCCCGCTGCCGGGTCGGGTCGAGCTGGTGCGCACACCGGCCTGCATGATGTCTTCCAGGTCAAAACCGCACCGGCGCAGGCCCTCGGCGGCAAGACCGATGTTGTCTGGGTCAATGCTGCATAGGCCATTCGCGGCGAGCAGCAGGCCGTAGCCACCCGCATCGTCGCGAATCTGCGTAACGGGTCGGTGGTTCCAGCCTTCGCCCTTTGGTCGCTTCGACATGGGCTGTAGTTCGATCAACTTCAGGCCAGCGTCCAGCAGGCGGCGGGCTTCGGCATGGTTGGTGGGCTTCGTCATGGCTTGGCTCTCCAGTCCAAGTTGCCCCATGGCGGCGTTTTGCGCGGCACCCTAGCAAGCAGTCGCGCGGCATCGAAGCGATTGAGGTTGCGCGTGCGGCCCAGATGCGCGCGCAGCACGTCGAAGGCTCCGCGGTGCTCTTTGATGGCTGCTAACGCGAAGGCCCAAACCTCGGCATAGTGCAGCGCGGCGGCGTTTTCGCGGTCGGGGTGGAGCGCTTTGCCGACGGCAGAGCAGAGGCTCTGCGCATTTGCTCGCTCGTCCAGCGACGATGAAGCATGCTCCAGCCCGGCAACAGTCTCGCCTGCGAAGCCCGCAACGCGCCAGGTTGCGAGCTCCAGCGCGCGCGCCGGATCCGTGGCCGCGCTCCATGGCACCTCGCCGCGGGGGTCTGGGCCTACGTCAGTCCAGCCCGCCCAAACACTGCGGGTCGGCAACTGCGCGCGCCAAATCTTGGACGAAGTCACGGCGCGGCCGAGCACGGCGTACAGGATCACATGCCCCGCTTCATGCGCGGCAGCCTGCGCGCGCGTTCCCGAATCCTCACCGTGCTCCCTCAGGTGCTCGGCCAGCGCGTAAAATTGCCACTGTTCAATCGGTGCGCTTTGCCTTGCCGCTGTTTTGAACTGCCCGCCCTGCACGGCGGGCTTCTCATTTGTGGCGGCCGTCATCGCGCACCCCCCGCGGTCAGGCGGCGGATGTCCTCGGCAGGCCACAATAAAAACCGGTTCGGCGCCTTGATCGGACGCACCCCAAAGTAGTGGCCGAAGCGGCACAGCGCAACGCGTAATGTCTGCGGCTGGACATGCAGCGCCGCGGCGGCCTGCTCGGTGGTCAGTGTTGCTGGCGGGGGTTGAAAATCGGTTTGCATTGCGGGCTCCTGTTTGGATCAGTCCGCCCATTCAATCCCGCTAAATTCCTCCGTGTAAGTGCGCCACAGTGCCACAAAAACCGGTTTCTGGTGCACTGTGCGCGGGCCTGCAGCCCGCGCAAATGCTAGGCCTTCTGCGCCCCCCGCTGTTTTTCTGCTGGCTGCATTTTTGGTGCAATGTGGCGCAGTGCTAGCGTGTAGAAGTCGCCACGCGGCGCGAACCGTTTGACCGCGCAGAGCCCCGCGCGGATGCGCGCGAAGGTGCGCTTCTGAACCCGGAATTCGCGCTCGATCTGCGCACAGAACCAATGAAAGCTGCCCTTCTCCTCCCAGGACTCGCCAAGCGGGCCGGGCATGTTTTGACGGTCGAAGTCCAGCCTTTCGGCGCGGGCGAACCCCTCCAACTTCTCCAGGATGGTTTTGAGCAGGGCTGTGCGCTCCGCGTCCTTCGACGGGCGCCCTCCCTTGCGCGGCGCTGCCGCTGCCGCTGCGGGTGCGGCGAGCGGCGCAACTGGCTCGGGCGCGTTGCGCTGGAGCCAGTGCGCAACGATCTCGCGCAGAAGGGCCTCCACCCGATGGTGCATGCCCATCGCGTCAAGGTCGCCGGTGCGCACCAGCAGCGGCACGCGCACGCTAAGGCGCGTCCAGCCGAGCTCGTCGCGCACCTCGCGACGCAGGCGCGCCAGTGCGCTGGGCTGGTGTCGAAGGGACTGCTCGGCGACGGCCAGGAACCGGGCGCGCAGTTCAGCATCGGCGATCATTTGCGACTCCCGCGCGGAGCAACGCGCGCCGGTTGCGCAGCCTTCTCGGCGGGCTGTTTGAGCCCGGCCTCGGCCAAAATCCAAGCCTCAATCTTCGAGTGCCACATGCGCAGCAAGTCGATCGGCCGCACCCTGTAATGTTTCTCGGCCAGCGCGCTGGGCGCGTGCCCTTGGATTTGCGCCACGATGCCCACAGGCGTTTCAACCCACTCGGCCAGGCTGCCGAAAGATCGGCGCAGGCCATGCAGGCTCAGGTCGGGCAGCCCGGCCGCGTCAAGCGCCCGCTTATGCGAGATGCGCGGCTCTGTCAGGCGCCCAGATGCGGCGGTCGGGCTGCTGAATACCCAGGGGCTTGGCGCCCAGCCTTTCAGGTCGTTGCGCACGCGCCTGCCACCGATGATCCGCCATTCGGGCGGCGGCGTGTCGTTGCGGCGTTTGAGGTCAAGCAGCAGCGCGCTGACGAAGGGTGTCATAGGCACAGTGCGGCCACCCTCCACCTTGTCCGCGATGCGCAGGGTGCGCCACTGAAAATCGCAATCCTCCCAGCGCAGCGCGGCCAGCTCTTCGCGCCGTGCTCCGATCAGCAGCAGGGCCTGCAGGTAGGCCGCGTGCACCGGGTTCGGCAGTGCGCGCACGGCGGCGAACCAAGGGCGCAACATCTCGCGCTGCAGGTTGTCCTGCTTCGGCATGCGCCGCGGTAGTTCATCGCGCGCCATACGGCTGGCGCAGGCGTCCACGCGCGCTTGCCCGCTGTATTCGGGCTGTTCTGCGGCCCAGTTCAAAAAGGCGCGCAGGCGCACAAATGCGTTGCCCGCCTGCGTCGGCCGGTCAACCTCGGCCTGCAGGAATTGCCGCACAGCGGCCTTGTCGATCGCGCGCAGCGGCTGTGCGAGCAGCGCGCGCAGGATGCCCGGCTGTGTGGTGTCGCCCTCCCCCTTTTTGCGGCCGCGTGTCTTGGGTCTGCCTCCCGGATCGACCAGGCGTTGATGGTCAAGCAAAGTGCGCGGGCTCCAGCGGGCAGTGCGTGCGGCCATGTAGGTATCCCAGGCCACCAGCGCGGGCGCCTCTTCGCTTCGGTCCTGCGCGCGCCGGGCCTCCATCGCGGCCGCGCGCTCTGCCTTCTGCTCGCGCGGGTCGGTGCCCTGATCGACCAGAGTCTGCAGGCGCCGGGCCTCCTGCCGCGCGCCGGGCAGGATCACATTGCCCGCGGGATCGCGCTGCTCTTCGATGCCCCATGCCCGGACATCGCCGATAGTCACCCGCAAAGTGCGCCGGTTCAACTTCGACTCGAAGATGAACGCCTTCGATCCCGCTGCGGTTGCGCGCACAGCCAGGCGCGGCGCTTCGGTGTCCCAAAGGAACCCCTGCTGCACGCCAGGCGGACAGGTGAACTTGCGGATTCGGTCAGGTGTCAGGCGTTCGCGTTGCATATTTGGCTCCGGTCGAAGGTCGCTACATGACATTCCATGTAGCCACCATGTAGCCGCATTCTAGCAACGTTGCCGAATCCCGATCAATGCCGACATAGGACAAAATGTCCTACTTTCAATAACTTACGTGATTTTTCGGGTTGCGCTCCGAGTGGCGATTTTGTGGTTTTATGCGCATTCGTAATGCGAAGGTCGAGGGTTCGACTCCTTTCACCGGCACCATAAGCCCCAGAACCGCCATCTCAGGCGGTTTTTTTATGGCATCTGAAATTGAGTATGGGACGTGAGGCAATAGCCGCCCGGTGAGGACCTGGCATGCACCCAAGAGGTATCGCACGGAAAAAAGCGAAGGTGCGTAATGCCCATTGCCCCGTCGATACTTGCACTACTTCAATGACTCCCTCACATGCCCCATCAAGCCACGAGATTGCATCCACCAGACTAATTCGTCGAACCAGTGGTCGCTTGTCGTGCCCTTCGGCCTGAGGTCGAACCCGTGGCCCCCGTGCTCGTAGACATGGAGTTCGGCAGGCACGCCGACCTTGCGCCAGGCCATGTAGAGCTGCACGCTGTCGTTGGGCAAATAGTCGTCGTCGGCAGCAGCGGCGATGAAGGCAGGCGATGCATCGGCAGGAACGGGCGTGCGCAGCCCACCATAAAGCAGGCCGACGAAATCGGGTCGGGTCGCTTTGTTTCCGATCGCAAGATCGACAGCGAGAAACGCACCGGCGGAAAAGCCGACGAAGCCCACCCGCCTGGGATCAATGCCCCACTCTGCCGCATGGCTGCGCACGATCATCATGGCGCGTGCGCCATCTTCCACTGCGCGCTTCTCGCCGGGGAAGAGCGGTACCTCAACGGGCTTGCCGCTTTTTGCCCGGGCCATAATCAGCTCCATCGCTTTCATATGGGCTGCGGGCATGTGTGTGGAATTGTCCGGGCTAAGTATGGTGCGGTACTTGAGTACCAGTGCGGTCACCCCGCGCTGCACGAATTGACGCGCAATGGCCACTCCCTCATCGTGGTAATCAAGTCCAACGAAGCCGCCGCCGGGAGCGATGATCACGGCCGTGCCGTTGACGCGTCCGGGCGCGGGACGGAACAATTCCAGCGTCGGTTCGCTCACATTGAAAATCAGGGTATCGCCCGTCCCGCCCACCTTTGCTTGGGTTTCCGGGACACCTAACGACGCGATTTGGCCCTTTGCATAAAGTGGAATGATCATCCCGTGACTTGCCGTTGTCTGCGCGATAGCGGCGGATATCGACATCAACGCAGCGATCACGCCAAGGCCCGCCATGGCGGCCAAGTGCCTCATGAATTTAGTCACCTTCAGATCCTGGCCTTAAGCGTGAGATAGGCTGATCGCGGCTGATTGGGTGCAACGACGGGATACCCCATGTAGGAATAAGGATCCCAGGCCTGTCGTCCAGTGAGATTGACCAGGGAAAGTCCCAGAGTGAACCGGCCAATGTCATAAGCCGCCTGCGCGTCAATTGCGGCATAGCCGGGTACAGCGATGGTGTTGGGAAGGGTCAATTCGCGCGAGCTGAAGGCCGTAACGCCCACCCCGAACGAAAGCCCCTTTGCCGCCCCGTTGAGGATTCGATAGCGCATTGCAACCCGCCCGCTGTTCGTGGGTACGCGCGCGAGCCTGTCGCCAGGGGCCACGCCCTCATCGCGCGTGTTCGTGTGTGCATAGTTGACGAGTAGCGAGAAGGCCGGCGTCGGCTCCCACACCAGATCGACTTCCGCACCTCTGGCCTGTTGTTGCCCACTCTGGATGTAATAGCCCACATGATCGGGATCAGCGGTAGCGACATTGTCACGCGTCTGGTGAAACAGGGCCAGCGTGCCCGAAAGGCCAGCTTCGGGTAGTGCCAACTTGATCCCGCCTTCGACGTTGTTGGAAGTCTCCGGCTTCGGCGTCTGTAAACCAACGAACGCAAAAGGCGCACGGAATGCGGTCGCATAACCCGCATACAAGGCAACACCTTTTGCGACATCCAGTGTGGCACCGATCCGTGAGGAAACATGGGTGTAAGTCGTGTCGTTGGCCACGCCATAATCGCTGTTCTCAAGGAACTGGAGCGAGGTCAGGCGCAAGCCGCCGGTTAAGTGCAGTGGGCCGTAGGTCGCCTGGTCTTGTACATAGACTGTAAGCGTCCCGCCAACCCCTCTTGACACCCGAAGTGAAGGTCAGGTGCTGGCGGCAGGGGTGTTGGTTTTTGCCCAGTTATGCGGCAGCAATTC
>NZ_JBYCKI010000211.1:0-6129 GCF_057473305.1 Thiomonas sp. TH-17 | reverse complement strand
GTTTCGGCCATGATGAAGGCCACCGCGCCCATGACCGGCGGCATGATCTGTCCGCCCATGCTGGCCGTGGCCTCCACCGCCCCGGCGAAGACCGGCGAGTAGCCGAAACGCTTCATCAGCGGAATGGTGAACTGGCCTACCGTGAGCACATTGGCCACGCCCGAGCCGGAGATGGTGCCCATCAGGCCCGAAGACATGACCGCCACCTTGGCCGGGCCGCCCCGCGCCCTGCCCACCAGCCCCAGCGCCAGGGCGTTGAACAGCCGGATCATCCCGGCATGTTCGAGAAACGCGCCGAACAGAATGAACAGGAAGATGTAGGTTGCCGACACCAGGGTGGGGATGCCGTAGATGCCCTCGGTGCCGAGATAGAGCTGGTTGATGATCTGGTCGAGCCCGTAGCCCCGGTGGCTGATGGCGTCGGGCAGGTACTGGCCGAACAGGCCGTAGAGCAAAAAGGCCGCGCAGACCAGCGGCAGCGCCAGACCCAGGCTGCGCCGGGCCGCCTCGAACAGCAACACCACCACCGCAGCGCCGACCCAGAGGTCGGTGAGCGTCGGATCGCCGCTGCGCTGAATCAGGTCGGCTTCGAAAAACCAGTGATACAGCCCGAGCCCGAAGGCCGCAGCGCCCAGCAGCCAGTCGAACCACGGAATGCGGTGCATCCAGCTCCCGCGCTTGAGCGCTGGCACGACCCAGAACACCAGCAACATCAGAAAGCCCACATGCAGCGAGCGCATCACCAGGCTCGACAGCGGGTGGAAGGCCGCCACGACGAGCTGATAAGCCGAAAACGCCAGCGCCGCCGCCATGACGGTGCGCTGCGCGAGCCCGGAAAGGCTGCGCTGGTGGCCGCTGTCGGCGTGCGGCTCGGAGGAGGTGTGGATCAGGTCGTCGGCGTTGGCGCTCATGGCTGGAATCCGGGGCGTGTGAAGGCCGCTCGTGGCGGCGTCACACGGTGGATGAGACGGCCCGCGCTGGCGGGCCGGGGCGGGAATGCCGCCGGTTTACTTCAGTACGCCGGCTTCGCGGTAATACTTGGCCGCGCCGGGGTGCAACGGCACAGGCGAATTGAGCGGTGCGTCCTTCAGGCTGATGCCTTTGGCCGCGGCGTGCGCGGCGACCAACTCGGGCAGGTGGGTGAACATCGCCTGGGTCATCTGATAGACCCTCTCTTCAGTCAGCCCCTCGCGGGTGACGAGGAAGTTCTGAATTCGCGCCGTCGGCACAGCGGCGGTCTGGCCTTCATAAGTGTTCGCTGGAATGACCCCGCTCTGATACGCCGGATCGCCCACCTTGGCGATGATCTCGGCAGGCACGGGAACCACCACGATTTTTTGCGACGCCGCCAGATCGCGCAGCGAAGACACGCCCAGCCCGGCCGATTGCAGCGTGGCGTCGAGCTGGCGGTTCTTCATCAGTTCCACCGATTCGCCGAAGGGCAGGTATTCGACCTTGGAAAAGTCTTTGTAGCTCAGTCCGGCGGCCTTGAACAAGGCGCGGGCGTTGAGTTCGGTGCCGCTCTTGGGCGCGCCCACCGAAATGCTTTTGCCTTTCAGGTCGGCCAGGGTTTTGATGCCAGAATCTTCGCGCGCCACGATCTGCACATAGTTGGAATAGATCGCCGCCATGGTGCGCAGCTTTGTCAGCGGGGCCTTGAACCCGGCGTCGGCCTCGCCCTTCCAGGCGGCCGAAAGGGCGTCGCCCAGCGAGAAACCCAGCTCGGCGCGCCCGGCTTCGAGCAGATTGAGGTTTTCCACCGAACCCTTGGTCGCCTGCACCGAACTCTTGGCGGCGGGTATGGCCTTGGTGTAAATCTGTGAGAGCGCAACACCCAGCGGGTAGTACACGCCGCTGGTGCCGCCGGTGGCGATGGTGAGGTACTCGGCCGCAAACGCAGGGCGCAGGGCCAGGGGGGAGAGCAAAGCGGCACCGCCAGCGAGTGCGAGGACGCGGCGGCGAGCGGGGGAAGCGGGGTTGCGAGTCATGAGGTCTCCGTGGCAGTGTTGTGACAAATGGACACGATGCTAGTCCGTCTGTCACCAAATGCAACAGGACAATCTTGACCGGCCGCGGCGGTCCTGGCTCAGAGAATCTTGGACAGGAACTGCCGCGTGCGCTCGTGCTGCGGCGCGCCGAAAAACTGCTCCGGCGGGGCGGATTCGATGATGGTCCCCTGATGCATCATCACCACGCGGTCGGCGACTTCACGGGCAAAGCCCATTTCGTGGGTGACGACCACCATGGTCATGCCGTCGCGCGCGAGCGACTTCATGACGTCGAGCACTTCGCCGACCAGTTCGGGATCGAGCGCGGAGGTCGGTTCGTCGAACAGCATCAGCTTGGGGCTCATGGCCAGCGCGCGGGCGATGGCGATGCGCTGCTGCTGTCCGCCCGAGAGCTGGTTGGGATAGGCGCTGCCGCGATCGGCCAGCCCGACGCGGGCGAGCAGCTCGCGGGCACGCTCGGTGGCTTGCGCCTTGGGCATCTTGCGCACCAGCATGGGCGCTTCGATGATGTTCTCCAGCGCGGTCATGTGGCCGAACAGATTGAAGCGCTGAAACACCATGCCGACTTCGGCGCGATGGCGGCAGATATCGCGGTCGTGCAACTCGTGCAGCCGGTCGCCGACCTGGCGATAGCCGACCAACTCGCCATCGACCAGCAGACGGCCGGCGTCGATTTTCTCCAGGTGGTTGATGCAGCGCAGAAAGGTGGATTTACCCGAGCCCGATGCACCCAACAGGCAGACCACTTCGCCGCGAGCGACTTCCATCGAAATGCCCTTGAGCACCTCGACCGAACCGAAGCGTTTGTGCACGCCTTCGGCCTTGACCATGGGCAGGTTCATTTCACGCCCCCGCTGTTTCCGCCCCGTCCGAAGACGAGCTGGCGCAGATGCTGCAACGGCGTGGGGGCCAGTTGACGGGTGGCGCTGCGTCCGAAATGGCGTTCGATGTAGAACTGCCCGATCGACAGCAGCGTGGTCACGATCAGGTACCAGATGCTGGCCACCAGCAGCAGCGGAATGGTGCGGTAGTTCACGGAGTAGATGAGCTGCGCCGAATACAGCAAATCGCTCACGGCGATCACGCTGACCAGCGAGGTGGTCTTGAGCATCGAGATCGCCTCGTTGCCGGTGGGCGGCACGATGACCCGCATGGCCTGCGGCAGCACCACGCGCCGCATGATCTGCAGCCGCGACATGCCCAGGGCGGCCCCGGCCTCGCTCTGGCCTTCGTCCACCGACAGAATGCCGGCGCGCACGATCTCGGCCATGTAAGCGCCTTCGTTGAGGCCCAGCGCCAGAATGGCGGCAACGAAGGGGGTGATCAGGTTGTTGGCATCGAAACTCCAGGAGCCGAAGCCGATATTCGGGTAGAGCGCGGTGATGTTGAACCAGAACAGAATCTGCACCAGCACCGGGGTGCCGCGGAACAGCCAGATGTAGAACCAGCTCGCCCTCGAGACCATCGGGTTGTGCGACAGCCGCATGACTGCCAGCAGCACGCCCAGCGCCACGCCGATGGCCATCGAAATCACGGTGAGTTCAAGGGTGAGCAGCAAACCGTGCAGGATGCGCACGGAGAAGAAATATTCGCCGACGACCGACCACTCAAAGCGCGGGTTGGTCGTCAATGAGTAGGCCGTTGCTGCCAGCAGCACAAGAACGGCGGCAGCGGCCACCCAGCGGCCAGGATGTCGGGCCGGGATGGCTTGAATGTCGTCAGGTCGCATGGAATGGAACCGATCAGGCGACCCGCTGTGGCGCATGGCCACGGCGGGGGATTGAACTTACTGCACGGCAGGGTTGATTTCAGGCGTGGTGATCGCACCCTGCTCAGCGCCCCACTTTTTCAGAATTTTGGTGTACTCGCCATCGGCCATGACCGCCTTGACCGCCTGCAGCACCGGCTCGGCCAGGCCGCTGTTCTTGGGAATGACAATACCGTAGGGCGCGGAGTTGTAGGGCACACCCGAAAGCTTGAACTTGCCGCGCGATTCCTTGACGATCCACGCAGCCACTGGCGAGTCGGCCATGCACACTTGCGCGCGGCCGCTGTCCATAGCCAGGCTGGCGGCGTTCTGGTCGGGATAGAACTGCACGTCCAAACCTTTCTTGCCCGCAGCCTTGCATTCCTGGTTCTGCTTGGTGGCGTCTTCGGATTGAATCGTGCCCTTGGTCACAGCCACGCTCAGTCCGCACAAATCTCCCAACGAGGCAACCGCAGGGCCACCCTTGGCCTTGACGTAAAAGGAGGTGCCAGCAGTGAAGTAGCTGACAAAGTCCATCACCTCCTCGCGTTTTTTGGTGATGGTGAAAGACGACATGCTCAAGTCATACCTGTCCGATTGCAGCCCAGGAATGATGGTGTCAAAACCAGCTTGGACAAACTTGGCCTTGACGCCAAGCTTCTTTGCAATGGCGTTGGCCAGATCGATGTCGAGGCCGATCATGGTCTTGCCGTCATTGGCGATGAATTCCATGGGCGCGTAGGCGGCATTGAAGGCGAAGGTCAATTCGCCTTGCTGCTTGTACTTGGCGGGCAGGGTGATCGTGGCCGCCGCAGCCGAAGAGGCCAGGGTCATGCCGATTGCGATTGCGCTAAGGGCGGCCAAGCCGCGGCGGAAAGAGGCGTAGCCTCGGAGAACGCGAATCATCATTCGATTCCTAGACTGATGGGCATATGAGAGGAAGACCCAGGACGAGCAAGCGCCGATACGGTTGCAGCCCTGCCTCAGGTTGGCCTTTTTTTTTGCCGCCTGGGCGCAGGGCATCAAGTCTTATCAGATCGACTGCGGAGCTTGGCTGCGTTGGTGCTTACTGCGCGGCCGGGTTGATGGCAGGGTCTTTGATGGCGCCCTGGGTGATGCCCCATTTGTGCAGGATCTTGGCGTATTCGCCGCTGGCGATCACTTCCTTGAGGGCTTGCAACACCGGCTCGGCCAGGCCGCTGTTTTTCGGAATGGCAATGCCATAGGGCGCGGAGTTGTAGGACTCGCCGGTCAGCTTGAACTGACCGCGAGACTCTTCAACGATCCAGGCCGCCACCGGCGAGTCGGCCATGCCCACTTGTGCGCGGCCGCTGACGATGGCGAGGTTGGCGCCGTTCTGGTCGGGGAACACCGACACCGTCACGGCCTTCTTGCCGGCGGCCACGCATTCCTGGCTCTGCTTGGTGGCGTCTTCGGCCTGGGTCGTGCCCTTCTCGACGGCCACGGACATGCCGCACAGATCGGCCAGCCCATTGACTTTGGGGCCGCCCTTGGCCTTGACGTAGAACGAGGTGCCCGCCGTCATATAGCTGACGAAGTCGACAACTTCTTCACGTTTCTTGGTGATGGTGAACGACGACATGCTCATGTCGTACTTGCCCGACTGCAGTGCCGGAATGATGCTGTCGAAACTGGCGTTGATGAAATCAGCTTTCACACCGAGCTTTTTGGCGATGGCCTTGCCCAGATCGACGTCGGCGCCGACGACGGTCTTGCCGTCCTTGGCGATGAATTCCATCGGCGCATAGGTGGCGTCGGCAGCGATGGTCAGGTGGCCTTGTTCCTTGTATTTCTGCGGCAGGGCGATGGAGGCTGCGGATGCGCTGGCGCAGAAAACCGCGCAAAGCGCCACGGAACCCGTCAGTGCGCCCAGACGGCGCGGCAATGCGAGCTTGCGAAGAGTGAACGTCATGATTTTTTCCTTAAGAGGTGTGAACTGCGATGTTTTGTTGTTCGCCTGCGATGGCAGGTTGCCCAGGACGCACTCGAAGCAGAACGAATAGCCCCTGTTTTGCTGCGACTTTTCGCATCCGGTCACGCATGGTATTAAAAAAACCGGAGCATTCGGTCTCCGACGGGAGGCCTGAAGGCAGACTCGGCTCTAGCAAGTATTGCGCCAGCCTGGCACCTAGGCGTGAACGGGCCGCGCTCAGGGCTTGCGTCCGAGCCAGATTTCGAAGCAGGCGCCGCCGCCAGCGCGGGGCAGGCAGCGGGCTTCGCCGCCATGCTGGCGGGCGATGCGGCGCACGAGGGCCAGGCCCAGCCCGGTGCCTTCGCCGCGCCCGGACAGGCGCTCGAAAGGCTCGAAAATGCGCTGCGCATCGGCCGGGGGAATGCCCGGCCCCTGGTCGC
>NZ_JBYCKI010000210.1:0-2048 GCF_057473305.1 Thiomonas sp. TH-17 | reverse complement strand
TCTGGGCCACGCCCGGCTCGATCACGGTGACGCGGATATTGTCTTTGTAGGCCTCGCGCCGCAGTGATTCGCTAAAACCCACCACGCCCCATTTCGAAGCTGAATAGCCCCCGCCGTTGGGGTTGGCTTGCCGCCCCGCAGTGGAAGCCATGTTGAAAATGTGCCCGTCCTTCCTGGCGCGCATGCCGGGCAGGGCGGCCTGGCAACTGGCCATGAGGGCGAGCAGGTTCAGCTGGATCATGTGTTGCCAGCGGGTCATATCCGCACTGTCGATCGGCTCCAAATACATGACTCCGGCGTTGTTGACCAGGATGTCGAGCCGGCCGAAATGCGCTTCCGTATCTTGCACGATGGCTTGCGCGGCTTTGACTTCGGCCAGGTCGGCAGGAAGAACCCGCACCTCGGAGCCCAGCGCGCGCAGGCGTGCGGCCAAAGCGTCCAGCCGGTCGCCTCGGCGTGCGCTCAGCGCCAGGCGCGCGCCGGCCTGCGCGAACAGTTCGGCGGTCGCTTCGCCGAAGCCGGACGAAGCGCCGGTGATGAGGACGACGCGATCTTTGAGCGATGCAGGAGCGAGATTCAGGGACATGTTTTTCTCCTTGGGCAAAGCCAAAGACTGTACGCGCGTGGCGTCTTTTCTGCAGGCGCTCGAACGGCGAAACCCCGTTGCCCGATGTCGTCCTACGCCGCCGCATCCGGCACGGTCTTGGACGTGTCGGTGTTGTCTTGCGGGGCGGTGGCGAGGTGCAGTTGGGCGTCGCCCTGGAGAATGTCTTCCAGCTCGGCGCGGGCGTCTTTCGACAGGGCGACGAGCGCGGCCTGGTCGTGCGAGACAGCCTGCTGGCGGTCGAGCAGGCGCAGATCGTGGGCGGTGAACAGCGCGACCACCCGGTCGGCATCGACGTCGGGCTGCACGGTCTGCAGCGCCCGCCGTCCCAGCTCCACGCTGGTGCCCCAGGTTTCGCGCAGCACCTCTTTCACGCCGAGCTCGCGCAGGCGCATGAGATGGGTACGGTTGCGCGCCCGCGCCAGCAGTGGCACGTCGGGGAAGTGGGTGCGCAGCAACTCGGCGATCTTCAGGCTGGCCTCGACGTCATCGACGGCGAGGACGAACAGCCGGGCGTCCTGCACGTGGGCGGCGCGCAGCAGCGACAGGCGGGTGGCGTCGCCGTAGTAGATCTTGTTGCCGAACTGGCGCAAGAAGTCCACCTGCTCGGCGCTGGCATCCAGCGCGGTGAAGGCCACGCCCTGAGCGTTGAGCAGCCGTCCGACGACCTGGCCGACGCGCCCGTAACCTGCGATGACGACGGGCTGGCCGGGCTCGTCGATGGTGCTGAAGGGCGGCGCCTGACGGTTGCGCGCCCACGGCTGGATCAGCCGATCGTTGAGGATGAGCAGAAACGGCGCCAGGGCCATGGAGACGGCCACTGCCACGGTCAGCAGCTCGGCGGTGGGGCCGTCGAGCAGGCCGCCACTGCGCGCGCTGGTGAACAGCACGAAGGCGAATTCGCCGCCGCAGGCCAGCAAAATCGCCAGCGGGCGGCTGAGCGCGTCGTCGCCGCCGATGAGCCGTCGCCCCGCGTAGAGCGTGAGGGCCTTGAGCAGCAGAATGCCCGCCCCCAGGCCGAGCACCTGCAGGGGTTGGGCCATCACCAGCGGCAGTGCAATGCCCATGCCCACCGCGATGAAGAACAGGCCCAGCAGCAGGCTCTCGAAAGGCTCGATGGCCGCCTCCAACTCATGGCGGAATTCCGAGTCGGCCAGCAGCACGCCGGCGAGAAAGGCGCCCAGCGAGGCCGACAGCCCCACGCTATTCAGCCCCACGCCGATGCCCACGGCGCCCAGCAGCGCGGCGGCGGCGAACAATTCGCGGTTGCCGCCGCCAAACCGCGCCACGTAGCGAAACATGGTGGCCAGCACCGGCCGACCGGCCAGGGCCACGATCAGCAAAGCCGCCAGGGCGGGCCAGCCCGGCGCCTGCCCGCCGGCGCCGGTGAGGGCGAGCAGCGCCAGGATGGGAATCACGCTCACGTCCTGGAATAGCAGGATGG
>NZ_JBYCKI010000209.1:0-44080 GCF_057473305.1 Thiomonas sp. TH-17 | reverse complement strand
TCTATCTCTCCGGCACCCGTGCCGACTTCGGGCTGATGCGCCAGACCTTGCACGCGGCTGCGGCGCATCCGGGGCTGGAGGTTGCGGTGGCGGTCACGGGCATGCATCTGCACCCCGACTACGGCCACACGGTGGACGACATCGCGGCCAGCGGGTTGCGCATCGCAGCGCGCATTCCCTGTGATGTGGGCGCGCGTGACGGCGCAGGCATGACGCGGGCGATCAGCCAGACGCTCGCCGGACTGGCGCCGGTGCTGCAGGCCGAGCAGCCCGACGCACTGCTGCTGCTGGGCGACCGGGGCGAAATGCTCGCGGGGGCCCTGGCCGCGCTGCATCTGGGCGTGCCGTCCATCCACCTGCACGGTGGCGAGCGCTCAGGCACGGTGGACGAGCCGGTGCGCCATGCCATCAGCAAGCTGGCGGCGCTGCATTTCTGCGCCACGGCGCAGTCGCGCGAGCGCCTCATCGCGATGGGCGAAGACCCGCAGCGCGTGCATGTGGTGGGCGCGCCGGGGCTGGACGATCTGTCTGATGTGCGGCAGCTTCCGCGAGAAGCTGCGCTGCATGCCTTGCAGGCGGCGCTGGCGCGGCAGACTCCCCACCCCAACCCTCCCCGCGCGTGGGGAGTGAGCACGGATGCTGCAGAAGGCGGACTTGCTCCTCCTCCACTTGTGGGGGAGGCCGGGAGGGGGAGCCTGGCCGTGCGCCCTTATGCCCTCGTGCTGTTCCACCCCGTGGTGCAGGAGGCGGACGACGCCGCCGCGCAGACCCAGGCGCTGCTTGACGGTCTGCGGGCCGCCGGGGCCGGGTCGGCGTTCAGCGTAGTGTGGCTGGCGCCCAATGCCGACGCGGGTTCGGGCCACATCGAAGCCTTGCTGCGGGCGCAGCACTGGCCGGGGTTTCACCGCATCACCCATCTGCCGCGCGCCGACTATCTGGTCGCGCTGCGACACGCCGCGGTGCTGGCGGGCAATTCGTCGTCGGGCATCATCGAGGCGGCCAGCCTGGGCGCGCGGGTGGTCAACGTCGGCAGCCGCCAGAACCTGCGCGAGCGCAACGCCAACACGGTGGACGTGCCGCCGCAGGCCAGCGCCATCGAAGCCGCCGTGCGGCAAGCGCTCACGCTCGGGCCTTGGCCGCACCCGCAAGACAATGTCTATGGCGACGGCCGCAGCGCCGCGCGCATCGCGCATCTGCTGGCCACTCTGCCCTTGTCAGTTCCGCACGGCCGCTCCGAAGGAATTGACACCCCCTTGGGGGGAGACATGCGCAGCGCGTCAGGGGGCCGTTACCCTTCTGGCGATCTGCTGCACAAGGTCAATCGTTATTGAAATCCTCATGTCCCCATCCTCAGAGAAACCTGTCTTGATCGTGTTTGGCGCGGGTGGCCACGGCCGCGTGGCGGCTGACGCGGCGCTGTTGAGCGGCGCGTTTGCGCGCGTGGTCGCCTCAGACCGCAACGCGGCCACCTGGGGCAGCGAACTGCTGCCCGGCGTGCCGGTGCTCTCCATCGACGACGCCAGCGCCTTGCCCGGCCCGCGCGCGGTGCATGTAGCCATCGGCCACAACGCGATACGGCGCGACGAGGCGGCGCGGCTGGCGTCCATCGGGCCGCTGGCCACCATCGTGCACCCCAGCGCCAGCGTGGCGGCCTCGGCGCGCGTGCAGGCGGGCTGCCTGATCACGGCGCAGTGCGTCGTTGCGCCGATGGCCGAACTGGGCATGGGCGTCATCGTCAATCACGGGGCAGTGGTCGATCACGACTGCCGCATTGCCGCTTGGGCGCATGTGGCCCCCGGCGTACGCCTCGGCGGCGCGGTGCAGGTGGGCGAAGCCGCCCTGGTGGGCGCGGGCAGCACGGTGCTGCGCAATCTGCGCGTGGGCGCGGGCGCTACGCTGGGCGCGGGCGCGGTGCTGCTGCAAGACCTGCCCGACGGCGAGGCCTGGGCCGGTGTACCGGCCCGCCCCCTTCAAGGAGCTTCGGCATGAATCTCAACGCTTTCAACGCGCTTTGCCTGCCCCCCGGCGCCACCTTGCACGAGGCGCTGGCGCGGCTCGATGCCACGGCGCAGGGCATTCTGCTCGTGACCGACGACCAGGGGCGTCTGCTGCGCACCGTCACCGACGGCGACCTGCGCCGCGCCGCGCTGGCCGCGGTGAGCAACGAGGCGCCCTTGTCCGCCCTGCCTGCGCACCCGCCGCATACGGTGAGCCTGCAGGCCAGCCAGCGCGACGTGCTGGCGCTGATGGACGCGCAGCGCATCGACCATGTGCCGGTGGTGGACGCAGCCGGGCGCGCGGTCGATCTGGTGACGCGGCGCGAGCTGTCGCAGCGCGTCTATCTGTCGTCGCCGCATCTGGGCGAAGACGAGGTGGCACTGGTGCAGGAGGCCTTCACCAGCAACTGGATCGCGCCGCTCGGCCCGCATGTGGACGCCTTCGAGCGCGAGCTGGCGGCGCGCGTGGGCGTGCAACACGCCGCGGCCACGAGTTCGGGCACGGCGGCGCTGCATCTGGGGCTGCGCCTGCTGGGCGTGGGGCCGGGCGACGTGGTGCTGTGCTCCAGCCTGACCTTCGTCGCCAGCGCCAACCCCATCAAGCAGCTCGGCGCCACGCCGGTGTTCATCGATTCGGAGCCGCAGAGCTGGAATCTGTCGCCGCAGGCTTTGGCCGCGGCGCTGGCGGCGTTGCAGGCAGAAGGCGTCACCCCCAAGGCCGCCGTGGTCGTCAATCTCTACGGCCAGAGCGCCGAGATGGACGAGATCGTCCCCTTGCTCGAACGCTATGGCGTGCCCATGCTTGAAGACGCCGCCGAATCGCTCGGCGCGACCTATCACGGACGCCCCAGCGGCAGCTTCGGCAAGCTCGCGGTGTTTTCGTTCAACGGCAACAAAATCATCACCACCTCGGGCGGCGGCATGCTGGTGAGCGACGACGCGGCGCTGATCGACCACGCCCGCAGACTCTCCACCCAGGCGCGCGAACCGGCGCGGCATTACGAGCACGTCGAAGACGGCTACAACTATCGGCTCAGCAATGTGCTGGCGGGCATCGGCCGCGGTCAGTTGCGGGTGCTCGACCAGCGGGTGCAGAGCCGCCGCGAGGTGTTCGCGCAGTATCGCGACGCGCTCTCTGCCGTGCCCGGTCTGCGCTGGATGGCCGAGCCCGAGGGCCATCGTTCCACCCGCTGGCTGTCGGCCTTCGTGCTTGAAGGCGAAGATGCGCAAGCGCGCCGCGATGCCCTGCTCGACTTTCTCGAACGCCACAACGTCGAGGCCCGGCCGGTGTGGAAGCCCATGCATCTGCAACCCCTGTACGCGGGCTGCCGCTACTTTGCCCATGCCGCCCACGGAAACGCCGGGCCGCCCCAAGTTTCCTTGACCCCCTCGGGGGGCGGGTCGGCTGGCCGACCCTCGGGGCCCATTCCCCACGATGTGAGCCGCGCGCTGTTCGAAGGCGGCGTCTGCCTGCCCTCGGGCTCGAACATGAGCGCCGCGCAGCGCGCACGGGTGTGCGAACTGGTGGCGCGCGGCTTGGGCGTGGCGACACGGAGTGCTGCATGAGTTTTTCAACCCGGGCGACCTGGCGCCCCGCGGCGGCCGACGCCCTGCTCGTCGCTTTCACCTGGCTGCTGGCCTTCCTGTTCCGCTTCAGCCTGCTGCGCAATGACGCGCCGGCCAACCTGGCGCAGATTCTGTGGATCAGCACGCCCCTGGCCGCCGCGGTGTGGGTGGCGGCGCTGGCCGGGCTGGGCGTTTACCGCACGCCGTGGCGGCACACCAGCGTGCCCGAGTTCAAGCGGCTGGCGTCGGCCATGATCGTGGCGGCGCTGGCGCTGGCGGCCGTGCTGCTGCTCTTGCGACTGCCCAATTTCCCGCGTTCCATCGTGCTGCTGCATCCGCTGTTCGCGGGTGCCGCGCTGCTCGGCCTGCGGCTGGCGGCGCGCATTCTGGCCGAAGGGCGGCTGACCCGCTCCACCGCGCAAGGCAAGCCGCTGCTGGTGCTGGGCACGCTCGACGACGCCGCGCGCGCGCTGCAGAGCCTGCGCTCCAGCAAGGGCTGGCAGGTGGCCGCCCTCATCAGTCCGAACCCCGGCGAAGTGGGCCGCAGCGTGCAGGGTGTGCGGGTGGCCGGCACCGTGGACGATCTGGCCCGGGTGGCGCAGTCGCAGGGCGTCAGCCATGCGCTGATCGCCAGCGAGCCCGGCAGCCCTGCGCGCCGCGCGCTGCTGCTGCAGGCCAGCGATGCGCACCTCGCCCTGCTCACCCTGCCGCGCGCCGACGACTGGCTGCAGAGCGGCGGCAGCGGGGGCAGCGCCCAGGCGCCGCGCCAGGTCGAGCTGGCCGACCTGCTGGGGCGCGCCGCCGTGCAGCTCGACGTGCGCGGCCTCTCCAGCCTGCTCGCGGGTCAGGTGGCGCTGGTTACCGGCGCGGGTGGCAGCATCGGCTCGGAGCTGTGCCGCCAGATTGCGCGCTTCGGTGTGCGGCAACTGGTGTGCATCGACTCCTCTGAAATCGCCATCTATGCGCTGGAGCAGGAGTTCAAGGCGCGCTTTCCCGAGCTGGCCGTGCGCTACTACACCGCCAACGTGCGCGAGCCCGAGCGGCTGCTCGACCTGTTCAGGCTGCACCGCCCCGCCGTGGTGCTGCACGCCGCGGCCTACAAGCACGTGCCGCTGATGGAAGACGACAACGCCATCGAGGCGCTGCGCACCAATGTGCTGGGCACGCTGGGCGCGGCACGCGCGGCCACTGCCTGCGGCGCGCAGCGCTTCGTGCTCATCTCCACCGACAAGGCGGTGAACCCGACCAATGTGATGGGCGCGAGCAAGCGGCTGGCCGAGCTGGCGCTGCAGGCGCACGCCGCGCAGCACCCCGACACGCATTGCTGCGCGGTGCGCTTCGGCAATGTGCTGGGATCGAGCGGCAGCGTGGTGCCGCGCTTTGCGACGCAGATCGCCGCCGGCGGGCCGGTCACCGTGACCCACCCGGAGATCGTGCGCTACTTCATGACCATTCCCGAAGCCGCGCAGCTCGTGCTGCAGGCAGGGCTGATGGGAGAAAGCGGCACCATCTTCGTGCTCGATATGGGCGAGCCGGTGAAGATCGTCGATCTGGCGCGCCTGATGATCCGGCTCTCGAACAAGACCGAGGAAGAAATTCCCATTCACTTCACCGGCCTGCGCCCCGGCGAAAAGCTCTACGAAGAATTGTTGGCCGACGACGAAACCACCTTGCCCACGCCCCATCCCAAACTGCGGGTCGCCCGTCAAGCCGAGCTGGAGGCGCTCGACCTGCCAGCACTGCAAGCCTGGATCGCCGCCAGCGGCGCTCAGTCACCCGCGCAGATCAAGACCGCGCTGCACGCGCTGGTGCCCGAATACGCTCCGCAGCTCGGGGGCTATTGATGCGGTACGGTGCAGTTTGAGACCGCGCCGCCCCGCCCCGGCGCTCCCCACAAGTGGAGAGGGAGTAAACACTCCTCCACAACGGCGTGGGGGCGGTTGGGAGGGGGAGAGGCCGCAGCACCGCGTTGGCCATGAGCCCTTCATCGCTCTCCAAGCCGGATCAATAAGGCCGATTCATGTTTTCCGGCGCGCTTGGTAGACTGCGCCGCTTCGTCGGCAAGCCGTCGGCCTGCCCCTCGGCGAATCACCCCTCCAGTTCTCCCCTTTCGCTTCTCCGCCGTCCTCCACGGTTTCACGATGCTGCGCCCTCGATGGGCGCAGCCGCTGCCATGTCTGAAAACACCGCCCTGATCAAAACCAATGTCCTCAGCGGGTTGACCGTCGCCCTGGCGTTGGTACCCGAGGCCGTGGCCTTCGCACTCGTGGCGCAGGTTTCGCCGCTGACCGGGCTCTATGCCGCGTTCATCGTCTCGTTCATCACCTCGGTGTTCGGCGGGCGTCCGGGAATGATCTCGGCGGCGGCCGGCTCGCTCGCGGTGGTGATGGTGGCGCTGGTCGCGCGCCACGGCGTGGAGTATCTGTTCGCCACGGTGGTGCTGATGGGCGTGTTCCAGATGCTGTTTGCCGCGGCGCGGCTGGGCAAGCTCATCCGCATGGTGCCGCACCCGGTGATGCTCGGCTTCGTCAACGGGCTGGCCATCGTGATCTTTCTCGCCCAGCTCGGGCAGCTCAAAAGCCCCGGGCCGGACGGCGCCCTGCACTGGATGACCGGCGTGCCTCTGTTCACCATGATCGGGCTGATCGCCCTGACCATGGCCATCATCTATCTGCTGCCGCGGCTGACCAAGGCCATCCCCTCGCCGCTGGCGGCCATTCTGATCGTGGCGGGGCTGGTTGAATTCTTCGGGCTGCAGACCAAGACCGTGGGCGACATGGGCTCGATTGGCGGCGGCCTGCCGAGCTTTCACATTCCGAGCGTGCCGATCAACTTCGACACCCTGCAGATCATCGTGCCCTATGCGCTCATTCTGGCCATCATCGGGCTGACCGAGTCGCTGCTCACCCTCAACCTGATCGACGAGATGACCGACACCCGCGGCCGACCCAACCGCGAGTGCATGGCGCAGGGTGCGGCCAATGTGGTGACGGGCTTCTTCGGCGGCATGGGCGGCTGCGCGCTCATCGGCCAGAGCATGATCAATGTGAACAACGGCGCGCTCAAGCGGCTGTCGGGCATCGTGGCCTCGCTGGCGCTGCTGTCGTTCATTCTGTTCGCGTCGGAGTGGATCGAGCGCATTCCGCTGGCGGCGCTGATCGGCGTGATGTTCGTGGTGGCTGAAAAGACCTTCGAGTGGGGCAGCCTGCGGGTGCTGCACAAGGTGCCGCGCGCGGATGCGGTGATCATCATCGGCGTCACGGTGGTGACCGTGCTCACCGATCTGGCCATTGCCGTGGTGCTGGGCGTGGTGATCGCCGCTCTGGTCTTCGCCTGGGAACAGGCCAAGCGCATGCGTGCAAACGCCTCGACAAATGAGCAGGGCTGGAAGGTGTACGACCTCGAAGGTACGCTGTTCTTCGCCAGCACGGCGTCATTTCAAGCGCTGTTCCAGCCCAAAACCGATCCGCACGACGTGATCATCGATTTCGCCCGCGCCACGGTGAAGGATCATTCGGCCATCGTCGCCATCGACAGCCTGGCCGAACGCTACCGGCAGGAGGGCAAGCGCCTGCACCTGCGCCACCTCAGCCCGGACTGCCGCGAGCTGCTCGAAAAAGCCGGCGACAGCGTGGAGGTCAACCTGCTCGAAGACCCGCGCTATCACGTCGCCGACAACAAGCTGGCCTGATGGGTTTGAACTAGCATGGCCCGCTTTGAGTCCGCATCCGCCATGACCCACCCCATCCTGCTGGCCGAACAGGTCAGCAAGCGCTACACCGAAGGGCCGCAGGCCGTCGAAGTGCTCAAGGACGTGAATCTGCGCCTCGACGGCGGCCAGACCCTAGCCATCATCGGCGCGTCCGGGTCGGGCAAGAGCACGCTCATGCATCTGCTGGGCGGGCTCGACCGGGCAGACGGCGGCCGCGTGCAGGTCTGCGGGCGCGACTGGGCGCAGATGAGCCCCAAGGCGCAGGGCGCGTGGCGCAATCAGCATGTCGGCTTCGTCTACCAGTTTCATCATCTGCTGATGGAATTCAGCGCGCTCGACAACGTGGCCATGCCGCTGCGCATTCGCCGCACTCCGGCCGAGCAGGCGCATGCCATTGCGGCACAGATGTTGCAGAGCATGGGCCTGGGCGCGCGGCTGCAGCACCGCCCGGGCGAGCTTTCGGGCGGCGAACGTCAGCGCGTGGCCATTGCCCGCGCGCTGGTCACTCAGCCGCAACTCGTGCTTGCCGACGAGCCCACGGGCAACCTCGACAGCGAAGCCTCGGCGGTGGCGCTGAACCTGCTGCTCGACGTGGCGCGTGCGCAGGGCGACGCCGTCATCATCGTCACCCACGACGCCACGGTGGCCGCGCGCTGCCAGCGCCAGCTTCGGCTGGTGAACGGTGCGCTGCAGGACGCCTGAGAACGCATCGACGGCCGTCCGCACCGATCCACTACGATTGCCGGATTCGTTTTTTCCTCACACCCGCAGTCGCCCTGTTTGTCCATGTCCCGTTCCAAAACCACCTTGTTTGAACTTCGCAGCGGCGCCATCGACGCTGTGCATCTGGTGGTGAAAACGCCCGACTTCGCCGCGCTGACCGAGGCGCTGCAGCAGCGCTTCGACGCCGCACCTGAGTTTTTCTCGGGTGAGGCCGTGGCCATCGACCTGCGCCGCCTGGCCGACGACGCCACCCTGCCGCTGGACGAACTCGCCGCCCTGCTTCGCCGCTTCAAAATGCGCCCCTTCGGCGTGGTGGCGCAAGCCGCGCAACAAACCTGGGCCGGGGCCAGCGATCTGCCCCTGCTCGACAGCCGCGATGCCGGTCGAGACCCGCGCAAACCGGCCGAGAGCGCCGAATCCACCGAAGCCGCCTCCGCACCCGCAACGACACCCGCCGATGCGGCGCCCAGCGCCGAGCCTCAAGCCGCGGCGCTGCCCTCCGTCCCTGCCGACACCCCAGTCGCCATAGAACCCGCCCCCGCAACGCTGCCCACGGTGCTCATTGACCGCCCGCTGCGCTCGGGTCAGCGCATCTATTCCCCCGGCGACCTCATCGTCCAGGGCGTGGTCAGCCACGGCGCGGAAGTCATGGCCGAAGGGCATGTGCATATCTACGGCGCGCTGCGCGGCCGAGCCTTGGCCGGAGCGCGCGGCAACACCGCGGCGCGGATTTTCTGCACCAGCTTCGAGCCCGAGCTGGTCGCCATCGCCGGGATCTACCGCACCGCCGAACAAGACTTTCCCGCCGGAGTACGCGGCAAGCCGACCACCGTGCGGCTGCAGGGCGAACAATTGCTGATCGAACCGTTGGCACTCAAATAATTCAAGAAGGACAGAACTCATGGCGAAAATCATTGTGGTGACTTCGGGCAAAGGCGGCGTGGGCAAGACCACCACCAGCGCCAGCTTCGCCTCCGGCCTGGCCCTGCGCGGCCACAAGACCGCCGTCATCGACTTCGACGTCGGCCTGCGCAACCTCGACCTCATCATGGGCTGCGAGCGCCGCGTGGTGTACGACCTCATCAACGTCATTCAGGGCGAGGCCAAGCTCACCCAGGCGCTGATCAAGGACAAGCAGTGCGACAACCTGTTCATCCTTCCCGCCTCGCAAACCCGCGACAAAGACGCGCTCACCATGGAAGGCGTGGAGAACGTGCTCAAGGAGCTTGACGAGATGGGCTTCACCTACATCGTCTGCGACTCGCCGGCAGGCATTGAAAGTGGCGCGCTCATGGCCATGCACTTTGCCGACGAGGCCCTCATCGTCACCAACCCGGAAGTGTCGTCCGTGCGCGACTCCGACCGTATTCTGGGCATGCTGTCGAGCAAGACCAAACGCGCCATCGAAGGCAGCGAGCCGATCCGCGAGCATCTGCTCATCACCCGCTACAACCCCAAGCGCGTCAACGACGGCGAGATGCTGTCGCTCACCGACATCCAGGACATTTTGCGCATCCAGCTCATCGGCGTGATTCCCGAGAGCGAATCGGTGCTGCAGGCCTCCAACCAAGGCACGCCGGCCATTCACCTCACCGGCAGCGACGTGGCCGAGGCCTATCAGGACGTGGTGGCCCGCTTCCTCGGTGAAGACAAGCCGATGCGCTTCACCGATTATCAGAAGCCGGGCCTGTTCAAGCGCCTGTTCGGCGGTTGAGGGAGGGGCGCACCATGTCATTCCTCTCTTTCTTTCTGGGCGAAAAAAAGAAAACCGCCACCGTTGCCAAAGAACGGCTGCAAATCATCCTCGCGCACGAACGCGGCGGCAACGGCGCCCCCGCCGACTGGCTGCCCGCACTGCAACGCGAACTGGTGGACGTGATCTCGAAATACGTCAAGATCGACAGCAACGACATCCAGGTCAAGCTTGAACGCCAGGACACGCTGGATGTGCTGGAAGTGAAAATCGAAATCCCGCCGCGGGCTTGACTGAAGCCGGGGGCGAGGCGCTACGAAGCCAGACCGCAAGCTTTTACTTGCACCTGCCTTAGCCCACGGCCTCTACCTCTTCAAGGCACCGGCAGGCGGTTGAGCCGCACCACGCCGAAGACGATCAGGGCCATGCCGACCAGCGCCGCGGGCTGCGGCCACTCGCCGAGGATCAGCCAGGCGAGCACCGTCGCCACAACCGGGGTGAGCGCGCCGCCCACAGCCGCGCGCTGCGCTCCCAGACGGGTAATCGCGAGCCCATAGGTGAAGGTCGAGATCAGCCCGACGCCAACACCCTGAATCAGGCCGTGCATCCACAGCGCTTGCGCGGGCAGCGCACGCAGCGCCTGCAGACTTTGCAGCTCGGGCGAGAACGGCCACCACGCGAGCAGCCCCAGCAGGGAGCCGGTGGACAACAAGGCTGCCGCCTCCAGCGGCGTCAGCCCGCTGTGGCGCAACGCCACGGTGTAATTGGCCCACAGCAGGCTGCAAAGCAGAAAAATCAGCTCGCCACGCCACAACCCCGGCGCGCCATGCCAGAAGGAGAAGGCCAGCATCATCAGCACGCCCAAGCCGATCACGCCCAGCGCCCTCCACTGAGGCAAGGCGGTTGGCTGGCCGCGAAGGTGCAGCAGCAGCGCCACCGCCAGCGGAATGGTGCCCGGAACCAGGGTGCTGCCGTCGCTCACTGGCGCGAAGCGCAATCCTTCTCCCACGATCAGAAAATAGGGCAGCCCCGCGCCCACGATCATGGCCATCAGGCTGGGCGCGCCAACCGCCCAGATGCGGCGGCGGCGGTGCCACAACAAGGGCGCGAACAGCAGCCCCGACGGGCCGAAACGCAATAGCGCAAGCTCCGCCACGGGCAGATGCGCCTGCGCCCCCGCACGCAGGGAGACGAAAAAACCGGCCCAGATGCAGATGGTGACCGCCAGGGCGACAACGCCCAGGGACGTGGAGGCCTGAGCGGGGTCCAGCGAAGGCCGGTGCGGTGCGGAAGAGTGGGCGGACATGAGGTGGAAGAAGCAATCGTGAGATCGCCATTTTCCGGCTCAGAATGCGACGAAAGAAGGCGACTTTCATCGACCGGAAAAGTATTTTGGTTTTTTTTGCTGATTTAATAGCAAAATCCGAGAAATAGAACCTCACACCAAGATCACCCCAGGGACTCGCGATGGCGCGAACGACTTGGACGGCGCGCCCCAGACATCATGCTCGACTCCACCGACCACGCCCTGCTGCGCCTCTTGCAGACCGATGCGAACCTCACCATCGCCGAACTGGCCGAGCGCGTGGCGCTGTCGCCCTCGCCCTGCGCACGCCGCGTCAAGCGCCTCGAACAGGAAGGCTTCATCCGTGGCTATCGCGCCGAGCTCGACCGCAAGCGCCTGGGGTTGGGCACCACCGTATTCGTCAGCGTGCGGCTGCAACACCACCGCGAAGACGCCGTCCGCGCCTTCGAGCGCGAGATCGAGGCCCTGCCCGTCATCGTGGCGTGCCACGTCGTCTCGGGCGCCTTCGACTACCTGCTCGAAGTCGTCGTGCCCGATCTATCGGGCTACGAACGCTTCGTGCGCAGCCTTCAGGCCCTGGCCGCCGTTCAGGACATCAACAGCAGCTTTGCCATCCGCACCGTGAAAAGCAGCGGCGCGCTCCCGCTGGAAGCCGGTCTGGCGCGACTAGAACCGTGAGGACGGGCCGCGGGCTTGACGGATACCGGAGGCGGGATGCTACCAAGCTGGACATGACCCCAGGTTTTCTGCCGAGCTTGGCTATGCCGCAGAAGTTGCAGCCTCGCCTGTTTGTGCGGCTGTTTGCGCGACACAGTACGATCAAAGCGTGTTCCGCACCGCGACCTGCATGCCGTCGGTGGCCCACTGCACAGGGCCTGCGTAGCTGCGCGCAATCGACGCCTGCACGTCCTCCCTGTTGTTGTCCATCGTGGGGTTGAGGTGGCTTAGCAGCAGCTGCCGCACATTTGCCTGCTGCGCCAGACGCCCTATGTCGGCAGGGGCGGTGTGCAGGGTGTACAAGATTTCGGGTGAGCCCGGCGGGTCCAGTACCACCGCATTGAATACCAGCAAGTCGCTGCCCCGCGCCAAACGCACCAGGGCGCTATGACCCTCGGCATCCATATCGCCGCTGAAGGTCACGCTGTGGCCTTTGTAGTCGACGCGGTATATCAACGAGGGCGCGTCGCGGTGGTGACCTGAAGCGACTTGGATGCGCAGCCCATCCTTTTCCACTAGGGTTGCCACCTGTTCCGCATGGCGCACATTGCGCGTATCAATGGTGATGGGGGCGGCAAAGTCGCGCAAATATCCGAACGCTCCCGCCTGACCAAACAGCAAATCCATGAAGCGCGTGGTGCTGGGAAAACTGCCCTCGTCTTGGCTTTGAGCCTTGTGTCCTTCCGGACCGAACACCGAGAAGTGAATGCGCCTGCGCGACGACACCGAGCGCGCCTTGATCAGCCCCGGCAAGCCGCCCACGTGGTCGACGTGCAAGTGGGTGAGCAAAACCGTGTCCAGTTGCCGAATGTTCAGATGAGCTTCACCCAGTCTGGCGAACGCACCTGGACCTGCATCGAGCAGGATGCGGGCAACACCATCGAGCAGCAACACGTAGCAGGCGCCTGCTCGACCGGTAGCACCCGGTCCACCGGAGCCCAGCACGCGCAGCGCCAGGGGAGCAGCGGGTGCGTCCACCAGGTCAGGGGCGCTTTGGGATCGAGCTGTCCGCATGGTGAGTGCGGTCGCAATGGCTACGCCGCCCAGTTGCAGGGCTTGGCGCCGGGCCAGGGCATGTGGGGATGTGTATGGAGTGGGGTTCATGCCCATTGGTCGCGGGCAGCGCACATTCCTTACAGGGAGAGCTCGAAAAATAAAAACCTGTCATGAAGAACCCGGAAAACCCGGGGTATAGCCCCGTAGCATGAAAATCAACGCGCAATTGCGCAGTCGTCTACCCCCCAACTCCTCAACCACAGCTTCCGATATATCCGCAGTTTTCGCATCGGTCGCAGCCATCGACGCGGCGCAGGAAGGGGCCGCCGCATTCGGGGCAGATGCGGCCGCCGGGCAGCAGGTCGGGCGAGGAATCGGCTGATTCGAGGTCGATGCGCAGGGCTTCGGGAACGTGGGCGCGCTGCGCCAGCGAGAGCAGCGTTTGTTCGCGGCCGGAGGCGTCGAGATAGCCGCG
Source organism: Thiomonas sp. TH-17 (assembly GCF_057473305.1). Classification (NCBI taxonomy): domain Bacteria; kingdom Pseudomonadati; phylum Pseudomonadota; class Betaproteobacteria; order Burkholderiales; genus Thiomonas; species Thiomonas sp. TH-17. The sequence goes on along the minus strand of NZ_JBYCKI010000209.1, from coordinate 30,895 downwards.
GCGGCGCAGCAGTTCCTGCAGGGCGTAGGCGATGGCGGCGACTTCGGACTGGTGGAAGCGCGGCGCGCGGCTGCCGTCTGACTTGATAACTTCGCCGCAGCGCACCGGGCCTTTGTCCCACACAACTTCGCGCATGTTCTGCAGGCTCTTGGCGATGGAGCCGCCCGAGCGCGCCACCAGCGACAGCAGCCGCATGTTCGAAGCGATCCATTGCTGGCCTTCGTCGCGCTGACCCGCGGGCATGAAGAACTCGATGGGCCGCTCGATGCGCACCGCCTCGCCGTTCACCCGGCCTTCCACTTCGGCGAAGGAGACGGAGAGATAGACGGTCTTCTGCCCTTCGGAGGTCATGTAGCTGATCTTGCTGGTCACGGCCTGCAGATCGCCCGAGGGGCGGCCCTCAATGCGGCGGGTCAGCGGGTCGATGTCTGTTGAAGTTGCCGCCGCAGCCGCCGGGGCGGTGGCGGGCGTGGGTGTTGGTGTGGCTTGCAGCACCGCGCCGAGCACGGCGTTGGGGCGGTAAGTGGCCAAGCCCTTGAGTCCGGCCTTCCAGGCCTGGAGGTACAGATCCTTGAAGTCGTCGTAGGGGTAGTCGGCCGGGACGTTGACGGTCTTGCTGATGCTGGTGTCGATGAAGGGCTGCACGACCTGCAGCATTTTCATGTGGTCGGCGGCCGACATCTCCAGCGCCGTGACGAAGGCGGGCGGCAGATCGCTCATGTCGTGGCCCATGCTGCGGTAGAGGCGCCAGGCGTGATCGGCCACTTCGTATTCGCGGGTGGTGTTGTCGGCCATGCGCTTCTTGCGGGTGTAGACCCAGGAGAAGGCGGGCTCGATGCCGTTGCTGGCGTTGTCGGCAAAGGCCAGGCTGATGGTGCCGGTGGGCGCCACGGCGAGCAGGTGCGAATTGCGGATGCCATGCGCGGCGATGTCGGCGCGAAGGGCTTCGGGCAGCCGCTTGGCGAAGCCGCTGTCGAGGAACTTCTTCGCGTCGAATAGCGGGAAGGCGCCCTTCTCCTTTGCGAGATCGACCGAGGCGGAATAGGCCGCGTCGCGCAGGGTGCGGGCCATGTCGGCAGCGAAGCGGCGGGCGTCGTCGCTGTCGTAGCGCAGGCCGAGCATCACGCAGGCATCGCCCAGGCCGAGAAAGCCCAGGCCGATGCGGCGTTTGTTCTGCGCCTCGTTGTGCTGCTCGACCAACGGCCAGTAGGTCACGTCGAGCACGTTGTCGAGCATGCGCACCGCGACGCGGGTGACCGCCTGGAAGCCCTCGGCATCGAACCGCGCCTGCGGCGTGAACGGATCGCGCACAAAACGGGTGAGGTTGATCGAGCCCAGGCAGCAGCAGCCGTAGTCGGGCAGGAACTCCTCGGCGCAAGGGTTGGTCGCCTCGAAGGTTTCGCAGTAATAAAGATTGTTATCGGCGTTGGCGGTGTCGAGAAACAGAATGCCCGGCTCGGCGTGGTCGTAGGTGGACTGCATGATCTGATCCCACAGCGCCCGCGCCCGCACGCTGCGATACACCCACTCGCCGTCGGCCCTTTGATGCGCGCCTTCGGCGAGCTGATCGTCGCCCGGTCTGGCCTTGTGCACCAGATCGATCTGCGCGTCGCTTTCTACCGCCTGCATGAACGCGGCGCTCACGCCGACCGACAGATTGAAGTTCTTGAACGCGCCTTGGTCTTTGGCGTGGATGAAGGCCTCGATGTCGGGATGGTCGGCTCTCAATACGCCCATCTGCGCGCCACGGCGGCTGCCAGCCGATTCCACCGTTTCGCAGGAGGCGTCGAACACCCGCATGAACGACAGCGGGCCGCTGGCGCGGCTGTGGGTGCCGCCGACATGCGCGCCCACCGGGCGGATGCGCGAAAAGTCGTAGCCCACGCCTCCGCCGCGCCGCATGGTTTCGGCGGCCTGCGCCAGCGCCTTGTAGATGCTGGGTTTGCCGTCCTTGTCGTCCGACACCGAATCGCCCACGGGCTGGACGAAGCAGTTGATCAGCGTGGCCTGGATGTCGGTGCCCGCCGCCGACATGATGCGTCCGGCGGGCACGAAGCCGTCCGCGAGCGCCTGCCGGAACATGCCTTCGCTGCGGACCGGGTCAGCCTCTTCGACCGCCAGGGCGCGGGCGACGCGCGCGTGAATGTCTGCGATGGTGCGCTCATCGCCCTTGGCGTATTTCTCCGCCAGAACGTCGAGACTGATGTCTTGTGCTTGCATGATGGGAGCCTAAAAACGGAAAGGCCGCACGGCGGAATGCCTGCGGCGCAAAAAAATCGATGCAGGGTTTATACCGCGTCTTCGTGATCGTCGGTGTCGACCTCGGTCAAACCCAGCAGGGTTTGCGTCTGATCGACCGGCAGCGCTTCCACCTGCTTGAGCTGGCGCGTCATGGCGCGGGTGCGAGTTTCAGCCGCACCGATGGTATTGCTCGCTTCGTCGAGCTTCTTGCGCGTTTTTGCAAGAACGTCGCCGAATTTTGTGAATTCTGTTTTCACCGCTCCGAGCACTTTCCACACCTCGGTCGAGCGTTGTTCCAGCGCCAGGGTGCGAAAACCCATGTGCAGGCTGTTGAGCAAGGCCAGCAGGGTGGTGGGCCCTGCGAGCATCACGCGGTGCTCGCGCTGCAGCGCCTCCACCAGCCCGGGCCGCCGCAGCGCCTCGGCATACAGGCCCTCGGTGGGCAAGAACAAAATGCCGAAGTCGCTGGTGTGCGGCGCGGCAATGTATTTGCTCTGGATGGTCTTGGCTTCTTCGCGCAAGCGCAGTTCGAGCGCCTTGGCGGCGGCTTCGGCCTCCACCTTGTCGGCGCGGTCCTGCGCGTCGAGCAGACGCTCGTAGTCTTCGCGGGGAAATTTGGCGTCGATCGGCAGCCACAGCGGGCCATCGCCCTTGCCCGGCAGGCGAATGGCGTATTCCACCCGGGCGTTGCTGCCGGGCACGGTTTCGACGTTCACGCCGTATTGCTCGGGGGTGAACACCTGCTCGATCAGACCGGCAAGCTGGATTTCACCGAAGATGCCGCGCGATTTCACGTTGGTGAACACCCGCTGCAGGTCGCCCACGCCTTGCGCCAGGGTCTGCATCTCGCCCAGGCCGCGGTGCACCAGCTCCAGCCGTTCGGCCACTTGCTTGAAGCTCTCGCCCAACCGCTGCTCCAACGTGGCGTGCAGTTTCTCGTCCACGGTGGCGCGCATCTGTTCGAGTTTTTTCTCGTTGTCGGCCTGCAGCTCGCGCAGGCGCAGCTCGACCGTGCCGCGCATCTCAGCCAGGTTCTTGTCGGTGGACTGGCGCAGCTCGGTGAGGCGCAGCTCGGTGGCTTCGCGCATGGCGGTCTGGCCCTGCTCGGCGCTCTGGCGCGCTTCGATCAGGCGCTGATCTGTGGTGTTGCGCAAGGCTTCGAGCCGTTCGATGAGCTGGGCCTGCAACGATTGCAGGCTTTGAGTGTTGGTCTGTGTGAGATGGCCGACCTGCTGCACCAGGGTGTCGCCTACGGCCTTTTGCAGGCTTTGCAGTTGCAGGTTGACGGCGTCGAGCTGGGCGTTTTGCGTGCGGGTACTCTCGCCCTGCTGGTTGAGCAGCATCTGCTGGAACTGCGCCAGTTGCCCGGCCTGCTCGGTGCGCAGGCTCTGGCCGCTGGCCTGCACCGCGCCGCGCAGTTCGCGTTCCAGGCGCTCCATCTGGGGGGCGAGTTCCGCGCCAATCTCGCGGCGCAAATCGGCCAGACCGCGCAGACGCGACAGCAGCGCCCAGCCCAGACCGAGCACCACGAGCCACAACAGCCCGACGAAAACCAGCAAGATCACTTCTATCGACATAGCTCAGGCCACGGGCGTGATGGGCGGCTGGCCTTGCAGCACCGCGAGAAGGTTGTCCACAGCAAGCTGCGCCATGGCGCGGCGGGTGGGAATGCTGCTGCTGGCGATATGCGGCGTGAGCACCAGACGCGGCGCGGCCAGCAGCGCGGGGTTGACGGCGGGCTCGCCCTCAAACACATCCAGCCCGGCGGCGCCCAGATGGCCGCTGTGCAGGGCGTGGGCGAGCGCGGTTTCGTCGACCACGCCGCCGCGGGCGATGTTGACCAGCGTGGCGCCGGGCTGCATCTGCGCCAGCTCAGTCGCACCGATGAGGTGATAGGCGGCGGGGCTGTAAGGCAGCGCCAGCAGCACATGCCGACTTTCGCGCAGCAGCTCGGGCAGCTCGCGATAGCTGGCGCGCAGATCGTCTTCGATGTGCGCGGCCAGCCGTTTTCGGTTGTGATAGAGCACGCGCATATTGAAACCATGCGCCGCACGCCGCGCAATGGCCTGGCCGATGCGCCCCATGCCGACGATACCCAACGTGGCGCCATGCACATCCGCGCCGGCGAACAGATCCACGCTCCATTTTTTCCACTGCCCGGCGCGCAGATAGCGCTCGGCGTCGCCCAACTGCCGGGCTGCGGCCAACAGCAGGGTGAAGCCGAAATCGGCGGTGGTCTCGGTGAGCACGTCGGGCGCGTGGGTGACGGTCACGCCGCGCTCGGCGCAAGCGGCCAGATCGATGTGATCGACGCCCACGGTCATGGTGCTCACGACCTTGAGCTGCGGGCAGGCGTCGAGCAAGGCGGCGTCGATGCGCTCGCTGCCGGTGATGAAGGCGCCGTGCTTGTCGGCCAGACGCTGGCGCAGCGTCTCGGGTGTGGCGATGGCGTCATCGGGCGTGGTTTCGACCTCGGCCACGGCGCGCAGCGGCTCGATGACGTCGGGAAACACGGCGCGCGCCACCAGCACGCGCAGCGGGCCATCAGCAACAAGTTTGCTCATCGGAAAAACACCACGGTCAGGAGAAGAAAGCACGGCATCAGAATGGCCAGCGACCAGCCCATATAGCCGAAGAACGAGGGCATGCGCACGCCGCGATGCTCGGCGATGGCCTTGACCATGAAGTTGGGCGCGTTGCCGATATAGGTGACCGCGCCCATGAACACTGCCCCGGCCGAAATCGCCATGAGGGTGGTGACATGGGCCATGAGCTGCGCCGCGTCGCCCCCCGCCAGATTGAAGAACACCAGATAGGTCGGGGCGTTGTCCAGAAAGGAAGACAGCACGCCGGTGAGCCAGAAATACGCTGCGGCAATGGGCTGGCCCTGCGCGTCCGTGGTCAGTCTCACCAGGCCGGCCAGTGACCCGCCCTCGCCCGCCCGCAGGATGGCGATGACCGGAATGATGGTGAGAAAAATGCCGAGAAACAGCTTGCCCACCTCGATCATCGGCCCCCAGGTGAACTGGTTTTCATGTCGCGCCTGCCACGGCGTGGTGGCCAGCGACAACAGCGCCACGATGACGAGCACCGCATCGCGCGTGAGGTTCTGCAGATCGAGACTCTGGCCGAGTATCGGCACGGTGATGCCCGGTTTCCAGAGGCCGCTGTGCAGCACCGCGATGACGATGACGATCAGCCACAGCACATTCCACGCGCCGATGATGCCCAGCGGGCTGTCCGGCGTGGGGTCGATGGCGGGGCGTTCGGCCTCCTTGCTCCAGAACCAGCGATCCAGCACATAAAACATCGCCAGCAGCAGGGCGCAGAGCAAAGCCGTGGGCGCCAGCAGGTGTTTGAACGTCCAGAAAAAATCCACGCCCTTGAGAAAGCCGAGAAACAGCGGCGGATCGCCCAGCGGCGTGAGCGCGCCACCGGCGTTGGCCACCAGAAAGATGAAGAACACCAGCACATGCGCGTTGTGCCGACGGCCATCGTTGGCGCGGATAACCGGGCGCACCATCAGCATCGCCGCCCCGGTGGTGCCCATGATGCTGGCCAGCACCGTGCCGATGGCCAGCAGCAGCGTATTTTGCGCGGGGCTGCCATGCAGATTGCCGCGCACCGCAATGCCGCCGCTCACGGTATAGAGCGCGGTGAGCAGAATGACGAAGGGCAGATACTCGTGCAGGAGGGTGTGGAGTGCGGCGTCCCAGGTGGTCTGCAGGCCGAAGCTCATGGCGAAGGGAATGAGAAACAGCGCAGCCCAGCCCGCCGCAATCTTGCCCTGATGGTGATGCCACACCTTCGCCGCAAACAACGGCATGAGCGCGATGGACAACAACATGGCCGCGAAGGGCAGCCCCCACCACAGGGGGAGCGTCGCCGGGTCGGGGCCGGCCTGGACGGTGGCGGCCGATGCCAGACCCGGCAGCAGGCTCAGCAACGCCGTGGCCGCAGCACTGGCGTCACGCCGCATCGACGATCACCACATGCACGCGGTACGGGCCATGCGCGCCCAGCACGATAGTCTGCTCGATATCGCCCGTGCGCGACGGCCCGGACACGGTGGAAAGCGCGCGGGGCAATTCACCCAGCTCGGCGCGCAGCAGCGCGTAGGCATCTTCCAGTGCAGCAACGATGCGGCTGGCCGGCACGATGGCGATATGCGTCTCCGGCAGCAGATGCGTGGAAGCCGGCGTTCTGGGCGAACTCGCCAACACCAGCGAACCCGTCTCGGCCACCGCGCAGAAGCAACCCGTGATGCCGAGCTTGTCTTCATCGCGCGGCGGGCGGAACTCCAGGGTCACGCCCGCGTCGACCCAAGGCAGATCGGCCAAAGTTTCCCAGGCCACGCCCTGCACACCCAAGGCCTGCTCGCGCAGATAAGCCGCCACCGCGAGCGGTACGTCCTGCGCGCGGGCGACGCGAGCCACGCTGGTTTGCAGCGCCTGCGCCTGCGTGGTGAAGCCCGCTATGCGGTCGGCAATCGCCGGCTGCGGTCCGCGCACATGACGGCCGATATCGACCTCGGCATCGGCCGCCTCGAGGTCATGCAGCGCGGCCGGTCGCCCCTGGCGGGCACGAATCTGCGCCAGGATCGCGGCGCGGGCGGAGTCGGTGTTCATGGATTACCAATGTATGGAAACGGAGATCGGTTTGGGTCGGCTTCCTGCTCAAACATCGAGACGAAATCCCAGATCCAGTTCAGAAGCGGGCTGCCCGCGCAGGCCCCAGTTTTCGAGGGGGGGCTCGATCAGAACGATCAAGATGTCGAAGGCCTGGATACCCAACCGCCCCAGTCTCGCAACGATGCCTTGGTACAACTTGCGCTTGGCTTCAAGGGTGCGACCGGGAAAGAGCAGGAATTCCACAAAAGTGTAGTTTTCTGTCTTGCCCGGAGGGATGGGGCAATGCTCGGGCTTGTGCTCAATGTAGCGGATCTGCTTGTCATCATCAGGCACCTTGAGCGCTTCGATCTGGGCCTGGTAAACAGCCTCGATCAAGGCTGCGAACCTCTCGGGAGAATGCGAGCGGCAGACTTCAATTTTTGCGATGGGCATGAATCCTCTCCTAATGGAACCAGCGATCCTGATGTCACGTCGCGGCGGGCTGAAACACACGGATGCGGGACGCGATCTTGCCCTTGAGTTCTCGTGTGGTGATGCGCATGTCGTACTCCGACTGCAGATTCAGCCAGAAGCGCGGTTCCATCGCGAAGTAGATCCCCAGCCGCAGTGCGGTGTCGGCGGTGATCGGGCGCTTGCCATGCACGATGTCGCTGATACGGCTGGGCGAGACGTCGAGATCTGCCGCCAGCCGCTGGATGGTCAGACCCATCGGGCGCATGAACTCCTCGATCAAAATTTCGCCCGGATGAATTTCTTCAAGCAATGCAACCATGCCAGTTCTCCGCATTCAGTGATAGTCCACGATCTCGACCTGATGCGCGCCATCGCGCATCCAGACAAAACACAGCCGCCATTGGTCGTTGATGCGAATGCTGTGCTGCCCCTTGCGATCTCCCTTGAGCGCTTCGAGCTGATTGCCTGGCGGGACTCTGAGACTTGCCAGTTCGGTGGCTGCATGCAGTTGCAACAACTTGCGCCGCGCCACACGCTCGATGTTGCGAAAGCGGGCAACCGTCCTGCTCTGAAACAGAGACTGGGTGTCAGCGCAATTGAAGCCGTAGATCATGTGCCATGATCGTCCGCAATACAGAATCTGTCAAGAAGAACCCATGGTCCAGAAAAACTACCCATCCTCCGCATCATGCTCCACCAGTTGGCTGGCGGGGATCTGGAAGACTTCGCGTAGATAGGCCAGATAGGCCGGGTCGTCGCACATATTCTTGCCCGGCGCGTCGCTGACCTTGGCCACGGGCTGGCCGTTGCAGCGGGTCATTTTGAGCACCATCTGCGGCGCCTCATAGCCAAGATCGTGCATGAGGTTGGTGCCGATGCCGAAGGCCAGGCCGACGCGGGCGTGGAACTGGCGGTATAGCTCGATGACCTTGGGGATGGTGAGCAGGTCGCTGAACACCAGCGTTTTGGAGCGCGGGTCGACGCGGTGCTTGGCGTAGTGCGCAATCATCTGTTCGCCCCAGGAGAAGGGATCGCCCGAGTCGTGGCGGGCGCCGTCGAACAGCTTGCAAAAATAAAGGTCGAAGTCGCGCAGGAAGGCTTGCAGGCCGTACACGTCGGCCAGGGCGATGCCCAGATCGCCGCGGTATTCCTTGGCCCACATCTCGAAGGCGAAAACCTGGGTGTCGCGCAGGCGTGGGCCCAGCGCCTGGCAGGCTTGCAGATACTCGTGCGCCATGGTGCCCAGCGGGGTGAGGCCCATGTTTTTGGCGAGCAGCACATTGCTGGTACCGGCAAGCTGGGGGCCGAGGCCGCTTTGCAACCGCCCTAGCACCTGCGCCTGCCAGCGCCTGGAGTAGCGGCGGCGGGTGCCGTAGTCAGCGATGCGGCAGTCTTGCAGCTCAGGGGTGTGGAGCAGGGCGATCTTGTCGTCGATACGCTGCATCCCGGCCATCAGATCGGCGTCGGCATGAGCATGACGGGCATAGACCTCGCCGACGATGGCGAGCACCGGAACTTCAAACAGAATGGTGTGCAGCCAGGGGCCGCGGATGGAAATTTCGATTTCGCCTCGCTCGCGCGCAGAAGGGTCGGCGGCAGGCGTGGCGCTGATGCGCTGGCGGTTGAGACGGAACAGCGTGAGGAAGTCGATGAAGTCGCTTTTGATGAAGCGCAGGCTGCGCAGATAGTCGAGTTCGTCGGGTTTCAATTGCAGGGTGCAGAGCGCGTCGAGCTCTGCGTTGATCTCGTCCAGCCGCGACACCAGATCGACCCCGGGCGTGCGGCACTTGAAGCGGTACTCCACCTGCGCACCTGGAAAGTGGTGCAGCACCACCTGCATCATGGTGAACTTGTAGAGGTCGGTGTCGAGCAGCGATTCGAGGATCATGGGTTGAATACGGATGGCGCATGCGGCGCGGTGTCTGCGCTGCATGCGCGCTGACGTGACAGTGCCTTGGCCCATAGCAGGCGCAGCGCGGCGCGTTCGCGCTGGTCTTGCGCGGCATCGGTGCGCACGCGGCGCGCCCGGTCGAGCAGTTCGAGGCCGAGGCGCGCCTGGGCGTCGAGCGCGCCGTCGCGCACGGTGAGATCAAGCGGGCGTCCGGCGCCGGGCAGGTTGTCGAGCGTGCCCTCCTGCACGGCTTGGGCAATGCGGGTTTCGCCGATGAAGGCCAACGCGTTCATGCGTCGTGGAACTGCGTGAATTCAGCCACTGGCGCGCGCTCGGTGACCAGGGTGTTTTCTATCGCGCCGGGGTCGGCCCAGCCCAGCGACATGCCGCAGACGACTTGCTGGGTCGCGGCGTCGAGCTTCAATTCGTCTTCGATGAGGCGGTGAAACGGGGTGAACGCGGCCTGCGGGCAGGTGTCGAGACCGCGACCGCGCGCCGCCACCATGATGTTCTGCAGAAACATGCCGTAGTCGAGCCAGCTGCCCTGCTCCATCACCCGGTCGATGGTGAAAATCAGCCCGACCGGCGCGTCGAAAAACCGGTAGTTGCGGGCATGTTGTGCGTGCATCGCAGGCTTGTCGCCCTTGGTGATGCCCAGTAGGCCGTACAGATCCCAGCCGACCTTGCGGCGGCGGTCGATGTAGGGCGAACGCCATTCGCGGGGGTAGTAGGCATATTCCTCGGTGTGCTGCGCAGCCTGTGACGGATCGTCATACGCCGCCAGGATGCGGGCTGACAGCCGCGCCAGCGCCGCGCCCGTGAGCACATGCACCTGCCAGGGCTGGGTGTTGGTGCCCGACGGCGCGCGCGCAGCCACCTGCAGGATGGCCTCGAGGGTTTCGCGCGGCACCGGAGTGGGCAGAAAGCGGCGGATGGAGCGGCGCGAAGTAATCGCGCCATCCACTGCAGACGGTGTCTCTGGCTCGGGTGGCGCTTCTTCTGCCGAGGCGATGGGAAGGCGATGGGTCATGGGCGAATAAAAAGCGGTTATCCAGCTCCAGTCTATCCCCCCCAATCGAAGCCCTGTGCGACACCGGGTTTGGGGGTGGGCAAGCCGCGTGGGCCGCCCCATCATTCGTCAGGTTCAATCGTGAAAAAACGTAACACCTCCGCGGATTCCCCCCGATGAAACGCATCGCCCTCTTCGCCGACGGCACCTGGAGCAAGCCCGACCAGAACGACGGCAACGCGCCCACGCCGACCAATGTGGTCAAGCTCTCGGTCGCCATCGCGGCGCAAGACAGTCATGGCATCGATCAGGTGGTGTTCTACCAAAAAGGCCTGGGCGAACAGGGAGGGCTGTGGGACAAGATCACCGGGGGCGCGTTTGGCATGGGGATCTCGGCCAATATCCGCGAGCTTTACCTGTTTCTGGTGCAGAACTATCACCCGGGCGACCAGATCTTTCTGTTCGGTTACAGCCGCGGCGCCTACACGGTGCGCAGCGTGGGCGGGCTGATTCGCAATTGCGGCATTCTGCGTCCGCAGCACGCCGGCCGCGTCGGCGAGGCCTACGCGCTCTACCGCGACCGTTCGCCCGACAGCCACCCCAACGCGCCGCAATCCGTCGCCTTTCGCGAGGCCTACGCCTGGCCGGACACGCCCATCGAACTCATCGGCGTCTGGGATACGGTGGGCGCCTTGGGCATACCCGTCACCCCGCTGCGCTTCTGGACCAAACCTCTCTACGAGTTTCACGACGTGGCGCTCAGCAGCCATGTGCGTTACGGCTATCAAGCACTGGCGCTGGACGAGCGCCGCAAGCCTTTCGTGCCGACGCTGTGGCAGACGCAAAGCCACGCCACCGATCAGGTGGTGGAGCAGGCCTGGTTTCCGGGCGTGCATGGCGATGTGGGCGGAGGGCAAACGCTCACCGGCCTGTCTGACGGGGCGCTGCTATGGATGGCCGACCGGGCGCAACGTTGCGGTCTGGCGCTCGACCCTGCCCTGCTTCCCCCGCATGGCGACCCCGCCGCGCAAATGGGCGACACCATGACGCTGTTCTACCGCCTGCTGGGCCAGCGCGAACGCCAACCGGGACAGGCCAACCCCGCCGGTCACGAGGGCGTGCACACCTCCACCCTCAGCCGACACTCCACCCTGCCCGACTACCGCCCTCCCGCGCTGGAGCGTTTTCTCGCCATGCGGCCGGTGACTTACTTACCTTGATCGGCGGCGGCAGAAGCGGCGGAGGCAGCAGCAGGCACTTGTGGTGCCGTTGTCGGCGCTGGGGTCGGCGCAGTGGTCGGCACTTCGGCAGGTGCGCCGGCAGTGGCCTGACCTGAAGCCAAACCGAGCGTGAGCACCACGTTCTTTTCCAGGTCGTTCTCACTGCCCTTGTCCGCCGTCTTGCCCGCCGTCTTTTCTGCGGCCTTGATCGCCGTCCCCATCTGCACCCGCGCCGCAGGCAAGGCCTTGGGGCCGGTGGTCAGCGCCGTGACCACGGCCTTGGCCCGCGCCTGAGCCAGCGCATCGAGAGCCGACTGGGGAATCACCACCGCCTTGGCCAACTGCGCCAGCATGGCGTGCAGCAAGGCCTGCTCCGGCTGATCGGCCTTGGGCAGCGATTTTTTCAGCGCTTCTAGCGCGCTGGTCGGATGCTGGTCGAGGTAGAGCGCATTGATGGCATTGCGGGTGCGGGCATTGCCCAGATCGAGCGGTCCTGGGCTGACTTCAGGCGGCACGGTCACGCCCAGCTTGAGCAGCACCTGACGGCGCACGGCAGCCTCCTGCAGCGCGGCGGTATCGCGCGCGGCGTCAAGCGTGGGCGGCACCTGCAATTCCAGCCGCGGCCGCTTGAGCAGCACCTCGCTGATCTGCAGCAGCTTTTCACGCTCGGGCGGCGCCAGCACTGCGCTGCCGGGGGCGAACGCCACGTTCTGCGGCGTTTGCTCGCCCCCGCCGCCAAACAGCGCGCCCAGCGCGCGGAACGGCGCTGTGACGATCTTGGTCAGCACGTTGACGATGGCCTGCCAGATGATGCCGCCGTAGCTGAACTTGGGGTTGTTCAGGTCGCCGTGCACCGGCAGATCGATGTCGATCACGCCGTCGCTGTTCTCCAGCACGGCGATGGCCAGATCGAGCGGCAGGTTCATCGCGCCGGGGCTGTCGACATGCGGGCCCAGCTTGAGCCGTGTGATGGTGAACTGGTTTTTGCCCTGCATCTGCGCCTTGGCGATCTTGTACTGCAGCTTGGCATCGAGCCGCCCCGATTCGATGGTGCGCCCGGCAAACTTGCCCGAGTACGGCGAAACCGAGGCCATGTTCAGGTTGCGGAAATCCAGCGTGACGTCGGTGTTCTGGGTGGCGCGGAAGGGCTGCAACTGCCCCCGCACCTTGGCCGAACCGTAGTCGTTGACCTGACCGTCGAGTTCGATCTGAGCGCTGCTATCGGGCGCGTCTGACAGCCCATTGATCACCCCGGAGAGCTTTTGCATACGCACCCGGAAGTCGGGTTTGATGGATTGGTCGGTGAAGTCGACATCGGCATTTTCGATGGCGGTGCGGTCGATGCGCAGCGCCAGCGGCAAGGGTTTTTCCGCACTGTTACCTGCAGCGGCAGGCGGCGGGCTCTGGGTGGGTTTGCGCGTGAGCAGGATGGCCTGCACATTGAGGGTGCGGTCGGGGTTGATGACGATGCGCCCATAGGGCTCCACCGCCTGCAGCGCCGTCATGCTGACCGAAAGCGGCGCGCTATCGACGCTCAGCCCGTTGGCCGCCAGCTTGCGCCAACCCAGAAACGGCGTGCGCCCTTCGGGCTCGACCAGCGCGAGGTTGTCGATCTGCGCACGGCCGTCATAGCTCACCTTCGGCACGCTGCCCTGGCCCTTGCCCAGCTTCACCGTGCCGTCGGCCGAGGCCGTTCCGCTGGTGAGCAGCAGCCGCACATAAGGCGCCAGCAGACTGCCGAAGGGTGTAAGCGCAAGCTGCTGAAGTTGCACCTGCAGCGAACCGGCCAGCGGTTGCGGGGCGACCTGGCCGCGGGCGCTGAACTGCCCGCCCTGCTTGAGCGCGAAGCGCACTTGCAGCGCAACGGGTTTGCGCAAATCCAGGCTGAGGTTGCGGGCGCTGGCCTGGCCCTGGATCACGTCCAGACGTATGGGAGCGGAAGTCTGGCGATCTTCGACCTGAGCCGAGAAGTCGCGCAGAGCAAGACTTTTGAGTTGCAGATCAGGCGGCTTGGCGGCCGGGTTTCGTGCGGCAGGTGGAGGCGCTGCAGAGGTGGGTGTTGCAGAGGCGGACACAAAGGCCTGCGTCCAGTTCAGGCCGTTCTGCGCCAGAGTCACCTCGGTATTCAGGCCGTCCACTTGCAGGGGCCCGGCGCGAATATGGGCCACGCCGGACGCGGGCAGACTGATTTCGCTAGATCCGAGTTGCAGGCTTTTCCACCGCGCCAGCGCTTGACGGGCGCTGTCGAGCCGCATCGCGCCGAGTTGCAGTTGCAGGTCTTTGGCCTGAACCTGCGCCGGGCTGCCCGCAGGCAGCACCACCTTGGCCGCGGTGTTGAGCCTGAGGTCGCTGAGCTGCAGTTGCAGCGGCGCCTTGAAGCTTTGGTCGGTGTAATCCAGCGCCTGCACCCGGGTGGCGACGCGCTGCACCTCCAGAGTCCATGCGGACGCGGGCTGAGCGGCTTGAACGGCTGATGCAGGCGCTGAAGTGGGCACTGCAGCGGGAACTGAAGCGGGCGGGCTCGGCGGCTTCGACGCTTTGGAAGCGCTCATGGCCTGCAGCAGATCGATCTGCCCGTTCGCCAGACGCTTGAGCTGAACTCGCGCCGCATCGAGCTGAACGGCGCCGAGTTGCACGCGGTGCTGTGCAAGATCGGCCTGCACCGCATCGACCTGAAGCAAGGGCAGCGAAAGCCAGGGGGTCGCCTGCGCCGCCTCTGCGCGCAACTGGCTGTCCTGCAGGGTGATTTGCGGCAGTTGCAGGGTGCGCTGGGCCAGATCGACCGTGCCCGGCTGCGTCTGCAGGCTGCCCGCCTGCAGTGCGGCCTGGCCGATCTGCCCGCTGATGTCTTGCACGCGCAGCGGCCCGAAACCTGAGCGTTGCCGGCCCCAGTCGAGCTGCGCGCCTTGCCATTGCGCGGTGCGGAACTGCAGCTGATCGCTGCCCGAAGTGGCGCTCAGCCCATCCAGCGACAAAGACTGCATCGACGCGGTGCGCTCGGAGCCGTCGATTTTTGCCTGATCCAGTTTCAGGCTTTGCCACTGCACGGCGGCGGCGCCCACCCGCGCGGCCAAGGTCTGAATTTGAGCGCCGAGGTCATTGATCGCCCACAGCCAGCCTTGCTGCCCCTGCACCGCGCTGTAGGCCGCATGAATCGACGCCGTGCCCGAGGTGATCTGCAAGGTGCTCGACAGATTCGGCACGGCCCGCGCCGCCGCTGCCAGGTCGAGCCCGGTGAGTTCCGCCTGCCCGCCGGACACCAGCGGATTGACACCCACATAGCCCTTCCAGCGCAGCGTGGCCTTCTGCTCGGGCAGCGCGAGACTGATGGCGTATTGCCCGCGCGCCTTGGGCAGAGTGGACAGATCGTTGACCTGCACGTTCAAGGGCGTCAACCGAGTGGCATAGGGATGGGTGCGGTTGGCATCGGCGTAGCGCAGCGTGCCGCCTGCGATCTGCAACTGCTCGATCACCACGCGCGGGAGGGTGTCGGAAGGTTGGGCCGGTTTGGGGCCGCGCTGCAGGGCGCGCACCAGAGCGTCCCAATTCATCGCGCCGCCTTGCGCAATGGCCACATTCACCTGCGGCTGATCGATGCGGATTTGATGAAACGTCCACGCCCAGCGAAACAGGCTCACCGGGGCGAAATCAACGAACAGCTTGCCAAACCCCGCCAGTGGCGCCCCCTGCGGCGTACTCAGTTGCAGCTTGTCCACCGTGAGATCAAGGTGTAGGGGGTCGAACGCCACCTTGCCCACCGTGGCCCGGCTGTCGAGCTGCGACTGCGCCAGCTTGGGAATGTAATGCTCGGCCAGCGGCCCGACCGCAAGGTAGCCAAAAGCCACATAAAACACGAACAGGCCCGCCGCAATGAGCACCGGCAGGCTGAGCAGCACGCGGCGCAGCCGCCCCCAGACGGACGAAGCAGTGGCAGACATCAAAACCTCGCGAATGATCGGATGCGTTGCATTATGGCTCCACCCCGCGACGCGCCGCCGCTTCGGCCGATACCATCACGGCTTGTTGCGCAACTCAATCCAACCGAACCCATGACCGACTCGATCCCCGCTTATGTTCAGTATGTGGGCGCCGCCCTGTTCGCCATTGCGGTGATCCATACGTTTTCCACCAAATTCTTCGAGGGCCTGGCGCACCGCCAGCCCGCGCATGCCGGGCTGTGGCATCTGCTCGGCGAGGTCGAGGTGGTGTTCGGGTTCTGGGCCATGGTGCTCATGGTGTTTTTGTTCGCCACGCTGGGGCAGCACGAAGCGGTGGCCTACATCGACTCGCGTAACTTCACCGAGCCGCTGTTCGTCTTCGCCATCATGGTCGTGGCGGGCACCCGGC
Organism: Thiomonas sp. TH-17; assembly: GCF_057473305.1. Taxonomy (NCBI): domain Bacteria; kingdom Pseudomonadati; phylum Pseudomonadota; class Betaproteobacteria; order Burkholderiales; genus Thiomonas; species Thiomonas sp. TH-17. The sequence continues at coordinate 15,103 of NZ_JBYCKI010000209.1, read as the reverse complement.
CCATCCTCCAGGCTGCGGGCGACGTCGTCAACGGGCTGGCGCGCGCCGTTCCCCTGCCGGGCGCGATCATGTTTTACCTGCTGCTGCTCGTGGTCGTGCCGCTGCTGGGTTCGTTCATCACCGAACCCGCAGCCATGACCCTGGCCGCCCTGCTGCTGCGCGACCGCATTTTTCGTGCCGCAGTGTCTCTGCGCCTCAAATACATCACCCTGGGCGTGCTGTTCGTCAACATATCCATCGGCGGCACGCTCACCCATTTCGCTGCGCCGCCGGTGCTCATGGTGGCCTCCACCTGGCAGTGGGATCTGGGCTTCATGCTCACCCATTTCGGCTGGAAAGCCGCCATCGCGGTGGCCATCAACGCCGTGGGCGCCACCCTGCTGTTCCGCCGCGAACTGGCCGGGCTGGCGAGAACGGGTGCGGTGGATACGCCCGACCCCACACAACAACGCGCGCCGCTGAGCGTCATCAGCATCCACCTGTTGTTTCTGGTGGCCGTCGTGGTGTTCGCCCATCACCCGGCGGTGTTCATTCCCCTGCTGCTGTTTTTCGTCGGTTTTGCCACCGCCTACGCCCGCTACCAAGACACCCTGATGCTCAAGGAGGGCATGCTGGTGGGCTTCTTTCTGGGCGGGCTGGTGGTGCTGGGCGGCCTGCAGCAATGGTGGCTGCAACCGCTGCTCACCCGCATGGATGCGACCGCGGTGTTTTTCGGCGCCACGGCGCTGACGGCCATCACCGACAACGCCGCGCTGACCTACCTCGGCTCGCTGGTGCAGGGCCTGAGCCCCGAATTCAAATACGCGCTGGTGGCGGGCGCCGTCAGTGGCGGTGGCCTCACGGTCATTGCCAACGCCCCCAATCCGGCCGGCATCGCCCTGCTGCGCAGCAGTTTTGACGAAGGAGCGGTGCACCCGCTGGGCCTGCTGGGCGCCGCCCTGCTGCCCACCGTGGTGGCGATGAGCTGCTTCTGGCTGCTGTGATTCACTGTTCCAAACGCTTTTCTACGCTATGAACACCCCCACGATCCCTGATTCTGCAACTCACACCGTCGCCTTCCTCGGTCTGGGCGTCATGGGCGACCCGATGGCCGGGCACCTGGCCCGCGCCGGGCACGGCGTGACCGTTTACAACCGCACCGCGAACAAAGCGCACGACTGGGTGCGCCGCAACGGCGGGCATTCAGCGGCGACACCGCGCGAGGCCGCAGCGGGGGCCGACTTCGTGTTCTCCTGCGTCGGCAACGATGCCGACCTGCGCGCCGTGGCCCTCGGGCCGGACGGCGCTTTCGTCGACATGCAGCCGGGCGCGGTGTTCATCGACCACACCACGACCTCGGCCGATGTCGCGCGCGAGCTGGGCCTTGCGGCGCGCGAACGCGGCTTGTTTTTTCTCGACGCCCCCGTCTCGGGCGGGCAGGCCGGTGCGCAGAACGGCACGCTCACCGTGATGTGCGGTGGCGAGGCCCAGGCGTTCGCACGGGCGCAGCCGGTGATTGCCGCGTTCGCCCGCGCCGTGACCCGGCTGGGCGACAACGGCGCCGGGCAGCTTTGCAAGATGGTGAACCAGATCGCCATCGCCGGGCTGGTGCAAAGCCTGGCCGAGGCCATCGCCTTCGGTGAGCGTGCCGGGCTGGATCTGTCCACGGTGCTGCAGGTGATCGGCAAGGGTGCGGCGCAGAGCTGGCAGATGGACAACCGCGGCCCGACCATGATCGAAGGCCGCTACGACTTCGGCTTTGCCGTCGACTTGATGCGCAAAGACTTCGGTCTGTGCCTGCAAGAGGCCCGCCACAACGGCGCGCGGCTGCCAGTCCTTGCCTTGGTCGATCAGTTCTACGCCGATGTGCAGGCGGCAGGCGGCGGGCGGCTCGACACTTCGTCGCTGCTCAAGCGGCTGCGTGACAAGAACGACTGAAACCGCCCGTCCACAAACGACAAAGGCCACCCGAGAGTGGCCTTTGATTTTACTGACGACGATTATTTGGCCGTGTAGCGCGCGGCGCTGGCGGTGATTTCGGCCCGCGCGGCATCAATCCCGGCCCAGCCTTCGGTCTTCACCCACTTGCCCGCTTCGAGGTCTTTGTAGTGGTTGAAAAAATGTTCGATCTGCTTGAGCAGTTCGGGCGGCAGGTCTTCGGGCTTCTGGATGTGGCGGTACTGCGGCAGCAGTTTTTCCACCGGCACGGCGATGAGCTTGGCGTCCACCCCGGCTTCATCGGTCATTTTCAGCATGCCGATGGGGCGGCAACGCACCACGCAGCCGTGCACCAGTGGGATGGTGGTGACCACGAGCACATCCACCGGGTCGCCGTCTTCCGACAGGGTCTGCGGAATGTAGCCATAGTTGCACGGGTAGTGCATCGCGGTGGACATGAAGCGATCGACGAACAGCGTCCCGCTGGCCTTGTCCACCTCGTACTTCACTGGCGGCGCGTGCGCGGGAATCTCGATCACTACGTTGAAGTCGTCAGGCAGGCTTTTGCCCGCAGGCACGTCGCGCAAACTCATAATCAGTCCTTGGGTTAAGAGTGAGGTAGGGTAGAAAAAATTTCAGGCAGGATTGTTGCCGCGCGGCTCGGGCGGCGGCGCGTTTTCCTTTTGCGGGTTGCGCATGTCCTGCAACTGCTGTTCGCTGATGATGTTGAACATGGTCACGACCTTCGACACGCCCGTGGTGTCGCGTGCGATCTGAATGGCGCGGTCGGCCTCGCGCTGGGTGACGATGCCCATGAGATAGACCACGCTATTGGACGTGGTCACCTTGAAAGCATTGCCGAAAATATCGCGGGCGTCGATCAGGCGGGCGCGCACCTTGGTGGTGATGAGCGTGTCGGTGGCGCTGCGGTTGAGGTCGGCCACGGGCCCGATGTCGATTTCGTTGAGCACGGCCTTGACATTGGGCACGCCCTTGACGACTTGTTCGGCCTTCTGTTTGTCGGCCTCGCTCGGCACCTGGCCGACCAGCAGCACCTGCTGGTTGTAGCTCACGGCGCGCACATTGGCATCAGCGCCCAGGGCGGAAGAAATGCGGTTGTCCGCCTTGAGCTGAATGGTGTTGTCTTCGAGGATGGAGCCTGCCGTGCGTCGGTCGGTTGCCACATACGCGGTTGTGCCCACCGCGCCCAAGCCCAGCACGAAACAGCCCTGCAACTGCGTGACCGCGAGCACGACGGTCAGCAGACTGGCCGCGCGCCACAAACCGCGCGAACGACGCACGCCGCCCGCGGCAGAATCCGATTTAGAACAAATATCCACGTTCATTTGTGTCATGCCAAAGACTCCGGTTCACCCATCAGCACCCAGTCTAAGCCATCGCAAAGGCAATGCAACGTCAGCAGATGCACCTCCTGGATGCGGGCGGTACGGTCGTTGGGTACGGCGATATGCACATCCGCTTCGCGCAGCAGGCCGGCCACCCGGCCGCCGGTGCGCCCGGTCAGCGCCAGCACGCTCATCTCTCTGGCCTGCGCGGCCCGCACGGCTTCGACGATGCTCGACGAATTGCCGCTGGTGCTGAACGCCACCAGCACATCGCCGGGCAGGCCCAGCGCCCGCACCTGCTTGGAGAACACATGGTCGAAACCGTAATCGTTCGCCACGGCGGTGAGGGTGGAGGTGTCGGTGGTGAGGGCGATGGCGGCCAGTTCGGGGCGCTCGCGCTCGAAGCGGCCGACCAGTTCCGCGGCCAGATGCTGGCTGTCGGCGGCCGATCCGCCGTTGCCGCAGATGAGAATCTTGTGCCCATTCGACACCGCTGTCGCCAGCACATCGACGGCGCGCGCGATCGGCCCCGTCAGCGCCTCGGCCGCCTGATACTTCAGATCGGCGCTGTCGAAAAAATGCTGCTGGATACGCTGCTCTAGCATGATGTGACTGAGGGACAAAAGGGCGATGTTAGTCGGGGTCGAGTGCCTGTGCGGCCCGCGTGTTGCCATGCCTGCGTCGTCACTCTTCTGCCGAAAACGCGCCGGGCAGCCACTCCAGCTTGCCCGCTTCCAGCGCAACCACATCGAAACGGCACGTCGGCTCCTCGGCCAGACGCGCCAGATAGTGACGCGCGGCCAGCACAATGCGGCGGCGTTTGCGCGCATCGACACTGCCCGCCGCCCCGCCATACGCCGCCGCATTACTGCGGGCGCGCACCTCGACAAAGACCAGCGTGCCGTCGGCCGAGCGCATGATCAGGTCGATCTCGCCGCCGCGCACCCGATAATTGCGCCCGACCAGCCGCAAGCCGCGGGCCTGCAGCTCGGCGCAGGCCTGCGCTTCTGCCGACTGCCCCAGATGGCGCGCCGCGCGCTGCTTCCACATTTGCATCATGCCCGCCATGTCCACTCCCCTCCAAACCGCACTGGAATTCTGCGCCCAGCAGGATTTTCCGCCCGCGCTCTACATGGTGGCCGCGCCCATCGGTAACCTGGCCGACATCAGCCTGCGCGCCCTGGCCGCGCTGCACCATGCCGACCGCATCGCGGCCGAAGACACCCGGGTGGCGCAGCGTCTGCTCGAAGCCTACGGCCTGCGCAAACCCACGCTGCGCTGCGACCGGCACCGCGAGGCGCAGGCCGCGCAGCACATCGTCGCCGCGGTGGCCGCGGGCGAGCGCGTGGCTTTTCTCAGTGACGCCGGCACGCCGGGCATCAGCGATCCGGGCAGCCGAATCGCCGCGGCCGCTCATGCCGCCGGGCTGCGGGTAATGCCCCTGCCGGGCGCCAGCGCGGTGACGACGGCGCTCAGCGCCAGCGGCCTCGATCTGCACTCGGGTTATTGCTTCGCGGGCTTCGCGCCCGAAAAGGCCGTGGCGCTGCGCGCCTTTCTGCAGGCCGCGCTGCAGGCTTCGCGGGTGACGGTGTTTTTCGAAGCCCCGCACCGGCTGCGCGACTGCCTGCTCAGCTTGCTGGATCTGGACGCGCAGGCGCAGCTCGTCCTCGCCAAGGAGTTGAGCAAACAGTTCGAGACTCTGCTGCCCTGCACGCCGCAAGCCGCGCTCGACTGGCTCGATGCCGATCCCCGGCGGGCGCAGGGTGAATTCGTGCTGCTGCTGCAGCCACGCGCGGCGGTGGCGGAACTCGACACCCGGGCCATCGCCCTGCTGCAGCGGCTGGCGCAGGAGTTGCCCGCCTCACGCGCGGCCGCCGTGGCGGCTGACCTCACCGGGTTGAAGCGCGATGCGCTCTACCGCTGGCTACTCGATCAAAAACAGGGCTAATAAACAGGACTGATCGAGCGCCCCGCCTTACACCGGCGCCGGGGCTTCACCCGTCCAGATTTCCACCCGGTTGCGTCCGGCTTGTTTGGCGCGGTAGAGCGCCTGGTCGGCGCGGTCGAGCAATTCGTCGGCGTCCACCAGGGTGGAAGTGGGCAGGAACTCGGCAATGCCGATGCTGGTGGTCAGCGTCAGGCCGTCTTGCGGGCTTGTGGGCAGGCAGCTCGCCTCCTGGATGGACAGCCGCAGGCGCTGCGCCACATCGAACGCGACCTGCCGCGTGGTCTGCGGCAGCAGAATGGCGAACTCGTCGCCCCCCAGCCGTCCACAAAGATCGGGCCCGCGCAACTGCTGCATGCAGGTTTGCGCAAAACAGCGAATGACGGCATCGCCCGCCTGATGGCCGAGGCGGTCGTTGATCTGCTTGAAACGGTCGATGTCCAGCGCCAGCACCACGAACGGGCTGCCCTCACGCTGCGCGCGGCGCAGTTCCAGTGCGGCGCGGGCCAGAAAGTAGCGGCGGTTCGGAATGCCGGTCAGCGTGTCGGTGTAAGCCAGATTGCGCAATTCGCTCTCGCGCGCCTTGGCCTCGGTGATGTCCTTGAAGGCGAAGATCAGGGCGTCGTCGTCGCGGTAGCGTCCCCGGGTGACCGACAGCAGCAGCCAGACCTCGGTGCCGTCGAACCGGCGGAATTGAGCTTCCACGCCGCGCACCACACCGCCTTCGCGCTGCAGCCGGGCCAGCAGTTGATCTCGATCGACCGCGTCGCCCCAAAGAGGCCGCATCGACTGCCCGGCGTGCTGCGCATACGAACCGCGGAACAGACTGTCGGCGGCCTTGTTGGAAAACAGCAGCGCCGCGTCGCTGGTGCGGGTGATAACCAGCGGCACCGGCGACTCTTCCGAGAGAAAGCGAAAGCGCTGCTCGTCTTCGCTGAGTTGCTGCTGCAACTGCTTGATGGCGGTGATGTCCTGCATGCTGGTGACCACGCCCACGATCTGGCGGCTGACCGCGTCGCGCACCAGCGCCTTGTTCAAAATCCACACCGTGGGCTCATGATCGGGATGCAGATAAGGCGCCTCGCGCGTGACCTGCAAGCTGCCGGAGAGCAACTCGCCGTCCATGTCCTCCCAGATGCGGCCCAGGGTGGAGCCGAGAATCTGCGTCCCGGTGCGTCCGTGAATTTCCGGGCCGCTGAGCCCGACGAGCAGGTTGAAGGCCACGTTCACCCGAGTGAACCGCCCCTGCGGATCGCTGAACGCCACCGGGTTGGGCAGCGCGTTGAGCAGCGATTCCTGAAACCGCAACTGCGCCTGCGTGGTGGCCTGGCTGATCTGCAGCGCGGCGGTGCGGCGGTTGACCTTTTTTTCCAGCGTGGCATTGATGTCGCGCACCTGTTTGATCGCAGCGGTGCGCTCGTTGGCCAGCAATCCGGCGAGCAGCATGGCGCTGGCGAACGCCAGCAGAATAATCTGCATGGACATGAAGCGGTCGCTGCCCAGCATGCTGTACATCGGGCCTTGCTGCAGCACGGTCGCCGTCACGATCAGCAGGCTGATGACCGCGCTCAAGGTGGTGGAAACCGCCAGCGGCAGGCGCATCGACGACCACAGCAGCGGCAACATGACCAGGCTCGCCAACCCGATGGGCAGCGCGCTCTGGCCGACTGGCATGAGATAGACCAGCAGAGTGCCGATCACCGCGAGCGCTGGCAGCCACACCATCTCCCAGTTGAACGCCGTCCGCAAGGTCTGCAGCGACACCCGGCGCAGCAGTTCGGCGGCGGGGGTGAGCACCACGATGCTGGCCATATCGGTCACCCACCATTGCACGCCCAGATCAGGCGAAACGGGCGTCTGGCCAAAACCGAAGGTGGCCGCAGCAGTGGCCCCAACGGCCGCCGAGACCCCCGCGCCGAGTACGCCCATGGTGCCGATGAACCATAGACCGTCGGCCGTCGTCTCGAAACCCTGCCAGCGCGCACGCCGCCGCAGCAGCCACAGACCGAGCAGCGGTCCGAGGACGTCGCCCGCCGCGATCAAGGCGCTGGCCTGCAGTCCCCAGCCCAACAGAATGTGGTCGCTCACCCAGGACGCGAGCAGGATGGCCGGCACCATCGACGGCCCGCGCGCAATCAGGCCGAAGGCCGCCACGGCCGCCGAAGGCCACAGAATGAGCTCGCTCGACCGCACCCCGAGCACCAGCCAGGCCACCAGGATGTAACACGCAGCGATGCCCACTGACCAGATCAGCCAGCGAATCACGGAGCGGGTGGGCACAGAGCGCATGAGGGCGTTGCAGCAGAGTCAGTGAGTCAAAGTTTCAGGGCAGAAAACGACATTTCATCGAGGGAAAAACACCCGAAAAAACCGGGTGAAAATTGTCAGCAAAGAACCAAACTTCTTGACAATCCAGACAAACTGGAGAAATCAACGCAGGATGTGCATTATTCCTGCACCAGATTCGAAGTCTGTTCTGGCTTGACCGAATTCTCCCGAAGTTGCGTTGCCCTGTCCGTGAAATCCGTCACGGTGTCAGCCCGGATGGCTCTGTGAACTCACCCGGATTGCTGAAAAGTGCGCACTACTTCACAAAGTCTGCGCGGTGTGTGTCACGCATAATTTGTCCACCCCTGATTCTGCCGTGCGCACCGTGTTCAAACTGTTTCGCCCCAAGCCGTCCGCCCTGCCTCCCGAGCAGCCCTCATCCGCCATCACAGAGTTACGCGGCGCCACGCTGGAGGGTTATCACTTCGCGCTTCGCTTGGAGCGCGATGACCGCGGCGAAGCGCGGCGCCTCATCGGCTGGCATGGCTCGTCCAAGGGCGGTGCGCGCGTCGATCTGCGGCGCGACTCCAACGGGGTGTGGCGCGATCCGCAAGGGCGGCAGGCCGAGGCCGCAGACGATCTGGTTCCCCCCACCATTCGCCTCAGCGCCGCCTGGGCGGCACAATGGCGCCCCACAGAGGCTGAGAAGACCTCGCCCGATCAAACAGAACACGCAACGCAGCCCTTGACCGTGGAAGTCTGATGAAGCCCGAAAGCCCGCTACGCTCGCCGCGCCGCCGCGCTCTGCTGCTGTCCACCGCTGGTGCGCTGCTGCCCGGCGGCTGGCTAGAAACAGCGCAGGCGCGCGAGGCGGTCAATCTGGCCGCGACGCCCATCGGCCGCATGGATCTGCCCTGGTGGCGCAAGCGCTTTGAAGCGTCGCTGCAACAGGTGCGCCGCAGCCACCCAGAACTCGTCTGGCTGGGCGACTCCATCACCCAGAACTGGGAGCGCAGCGGGCCGCAGCCCTGGGCCGACTATCAGCCCATCTGGCAACGCGAATACGGACGCTACGACCCGCTCAATCTCGGCTTCATCGGCGACACCACCTCCAGCGTGTTGTGGAGGCTCGATCACGGGCAGGTGCAGGGACTGTCTCCGAAGGTCTGCATCCTGCTGATCGGCGCCAACAATCTGGGGCGCCCGCACTGGGGCGCACACCTGACCGTGCCGGGCATCGAGGCGGTGGTGGACAAGGTGCACCAGTTGCTGCCTCACACCGCGGTGCTGCTGCTCGGCGTGCTGCCCAGCAAGCGCTCGGCCTGGATCAGCGCCGAAACCCTCAAGATCAACGCCGCGCTGGCGCAGCGTTACGCCCACAGCCCCTTTGTGACCTTCCTGAATGTCGGCCATGTGCTGCTCGATGCCCAAGGCCAGCCCGATCCCGACCTCTATCTCGAAGGGCACGAGGCGCATCAAACCGTGCTGCTCCACCCAGACGCGCAAGGCATGGAGCGCATCGCCCAGTCGATCGCCCCCACGCTGGACAATCTCATGAGAAACTCGCCGGGCCGCCCCTAGAGTTTCTTGCCCCTTGAGGGGAGAACCGAGCGAAGCGAAGGTTTTCGGGGTGGGCTGATGGCTCGCTGAATCGGCCCTCCTGCCCGCAGGCAAAGAGGCTCTCGCTGTGGAATACTGCGTCACGCACGCTGCCTGCCTATCCCCACAAAAATTCTGCAGGAGACCATATGAAAGCTTCCCTTCGTTTGCCCGCGGCGCTCGGCCTGTGCGCCTTGCTGTCCGCACCCGCCTTCGCGGCCGAGCCGCTGACCGTCACGGTCCACCGACTCACCCTTGAGACCGCCGAGCGCATCGCGCAAGGGGCGATCAAGACCTGTCGCGCCAAGGGTTTGCAGGTCAGCGTGACCGTGGTAGACCGCAACGGCATCGTGCAGGCCACGCTGCGCGACACCCTGGCCCCGCCAGTCTCGCTGGCCATCAGCCGACAAAAAGCCTATACGGCCGCCATGTTCGGCATCAAAGGCACCGCCATGGGGCCGCAAGCCGCCTCGCCCCTGGCGCTGCTGGGCGACGGCCTGGCCTTCACCGCGGGTTCTGTGCCGATCGAAGCCGGGGGCCGGATTTACGGCGCCGTGGGCGTGAGCGGCGCACCGGACGGCAAGGTCGACGAAGAATGCGCCCAGGCCGGACTCGAAGCGGTCTTGCCCGATCTGGAAATGCAATAAAGGCCTGCGCGTCCCCTCGCGTTTCCCGTTGCTCTTCCCCGCTTTTCCCCTATTCGCGCCCCTGCCTACAATCCTCAGTCAGTTCTGCGCGACCTCGCGTTGCGCAGAACTGACCGACACAACGGCCTGCCTTTTTTTTGGGCAGCCCGATCAACCCGCATGAAATCAGGGCTTTCCGCCCATCCGGTGTGACATTTTCCCCAGCCACTGGGGATAACTGGGCACCGGTGGCACCCCTGTGGATAATTTTCTGACCCCTCCATGGCCAGTCGCCGATCTCCCGCCTATTCCGAATCGTCCATCCGTGTGCTCAAGGGCCTGGAGCCCGTGCGCCAGCGGCCGGGCATGTACACCCGCACCGACAACCCGCTGCACATCGTGCAGGAAGTCATCGACAACAGCGCCGACGAAGCTCTGGGCGGCTACTGCCAGCACATCGCCGTCACGCTTCACGTCGACGGCAGCATCAGCGTGGAAGATGACGGTCGCGGCATCCCCTTCGGCCTGCACCCGGAAGAGAACGCGCCGGTGGTCGAGCTGGTGTTCACCCGGCTGCATGCCGGGGGCAAGTTCGACAAGTTGCAGGGCGGCGCCTACAGCTTCTCGGGCGGCTTGCACGGCGTGGGCGTCTCGGTCACGAATGCACTGGCGGCAAGGCTGGAGGTCACCGTCTGGCGCGACGGCCAGGTGGCGCATCTGGTGTTTTCAGGTGGCGACGTTATCGAACCTCTGTCGGTGCGCAAGGCCGCTCGCGATGAGCGCAGAAGCGGCACCCGCGTGCGGGTCTGGCCCGATGCCAGGTACTTCGACAGCCCCCACCTCCCGCTGGCCGAACTCACCCATCTGCTGCGCAGCAAGGCGGTGTTGCTGCCCGGGGTGAAGGTCGATCTGATTCAGGAAAAAACCGGCGACGCCACGCACTGGGAATATGCCCGCGGACTGCGCGACTATCTGCTCAGCAGCCTGCCCGCCGAGCCCTTCATCGATCTGTTCGAAGGCGAGCACTACGCCGGCGCTTCAGAGCAGGAGAGTTTCGCCGAAGGCGAGGGCGCGGCCTGGTGCGTGGCCTTCACCGAAGAGGGCGCTGTGCTGCGCGAGTCTTACGTCAACCTCATTCCCACGCCGGCCGGCGGCACGCACGAAGCCGGCTTGCGCGAGGGCCTGTTCCAGGCCGTGAAGGGCTTCATCGAGCTGCACAACCTGCAGCCCAAGGGCGTGAAACTGCTGCCAGAAGACCTGTTCGCGCGGGCGTCCTTTGTGCTTTCCGCGCGGGTGCTCGATCCGCAGTTCCAGGGCCAGATCAAGGAAAAGCTCAACAGCCGCGATGCGCTGCGCCTGGTTGGCCAGGCCGTGCGGCCCACGCTCGAACTCTGGTTGCACGAGCGGGTCGATCAGGGCAAAAAGCTCGCTGAACTGGTCATCCGCCAGGCGCAGAGCCGCCTGCGCGCGGCGCAGAAAGTGGAGAAGAAAAAGGGCTCGGGCGTGGCCGTGCTGCCGGGCAAGCTGACCGACTGTGAAAGCCGCGATACCGGTCGCACCGAACTCTTTTTGGTGGAAGGCGATTCCGCCGGGGGCTCGGCCAAGATGGGCCGCGACAAGGAGTTCCAGGCCGTCCTGCCGTTGCGTGGCAAGGTGCTCAATTCCTGGGAAGTGGAACGCGACCGGCTGTTCGCCAACACCGAGATTCACGACATCGCCGTGGCCATCGGCGTCGACCCGCACGGCAAGGACGACGCGCCCGATCTGTCGAACCTGCGTTACGGCAAGATCTGCATTCTGAGCGATGCCGACGTGGACGGCTCGCACATCCAGGTCTTGCTGCTCACGCTGTTCTTCCGCCACTTTCCCAAGCTCATCGAGCGCGGTCATGTCTGCGTGGCCCGCCCGCCGCTGTACCGCCTCGACGCGCCCGCGCGCGGCAAGAAACCCGCGCAGAAAATCTACGTGCTCGACGACGCCGAACTGCAGGCCGCGCAGGACAAACTGCGCAAGGACGGCCTGAAGGACGGCGCCTGGCAGATCTCGCGCTTCAAGGGCCTGGGCGAAATGAGCGCCGAGCAGCTCTGGGACACCACCCTGAACCCCGACACCCGCCGTCTGTACCGCGTGCGGCTGGACGATGCCGAGCTGCTTTTCTCCCAGCTCATGGGCAAGGGCGAAGCCCAGGCGCGCCGCGGGCTGATGGAGGAATACGGCGACCAGATCGAAGTGGACATCTGATATGAGCGAACAAGCCACCCTCGAATTCGACAACCGGCCTGAAGACGATGCCGACTCGCTGGCGCTGGGCGACTATGCCCGCCGCGCCTATCTCGACTACGCCATCTCCGTGGTCAAGGGCCGCGCCTTGCCCGATGTGTGCGACGGCCTCAAGCCGGTGCAGCGGCGCATTCTCTACGCCATGTGGCGCATGGGGCTGGCGTTCGACGCCAAGCCGGTCAAGTCGGCGCGCGTGGTAGGCGACGTGCTCGGCCGCTTTCACCCGCATGGCGACCAGGCCGCCTACGACGCCCTGGTGCGGCTGTCGCAAAACTTCGCGCAGCGCTATCCGCTGATCGACGGTCAGGGCAACTTCGGCTCGCGCGACGGCGACGGCGCTGCCGCCATGCGCTACACCGAGGCGCGGCTCTCGCCCATCGCCCGGCTGCTGCTCAGCGAGATCGACGCGGGTACCGCCGACTTCATTCCCAACTATGACGGCTCGACCACCGAGCCCCGGCTGCTGCCCGCGCGGCTGCCTTTCGTGCTGCTCAACGGGGCCAGCGGCATCGCCGTGGGCATGGCCACCGAGATTCCGGCCCACAATCTGCGCGAGGTCGCCAGCGCCTGCGTCGCCCTGCTCAGGAATCCCCGGCTCGAACTCGCCGAGGCCCTGGCGCTGATGCCCGGGCCCGACTTCGCCACCGGAGGCCAGCTCATCTCCAGCCCGCAGGACATCGCCGCGGCCTATGCCGTCGGCCGCGGCAGCCTGAAGGTGCGCGCCCGCTGGACGGTGGAAGAACTCGCGCGCGGCCAATGGCAGCTGGTGATCAACGAACTGCCGCACGGCACCAGCACGCAGATGGTGCTCGAAGAAATCGAGGAACTCAGCAACCCCAAAATCCGCCCCGGAAAGAAGGCGCTCGCGCCCGAGCAGATCGCGCTGAAGGCCAGCCTGCTGGGTCTGCTCGACGCCGTGCGCGACGAGTCGGGCCGTGAGGCTGCCGTGCGGCTGGTGTTCGAGCCGCGCAGCTCGCGCATCGATGTGGCCGAGTTCGTCAACACCCTGCTCGCCCGCACCAGCCTGGAGACCAGCGTGCCGATCAATCTGGTGATGATCGGAGCCGATGGCAAGCCGCGCCAGAAGGGGCTGATGGACATCCTGCGCGAGTGGGTTGCCTACCGCCGCGACACGGTGCAGCGTCGTTCAAAACATCGCCTGGAACAGGTGGACGCCCGCATCCACATCCTCGAAGGTCGGCAGCAGGTGCTGCTCAATCTCGATGAAGTGATCGAGACCATCCGCAACAGCGACGATCCCAAGCCGGCGCTGATGGCGCGCTTCGACCTCACCGAGCTGCAGGCCGACGACATTCTCGACATGCGGCTGCGCCAGCTCGCCAGGCTGGAGGCCATCCGCATCGACAAGGAACTCGCCGCCCAGCGCACTGAGGCCGCCGAACTGCAAAAACTGCTCGGCGACGAAAAAGCCATGACGCGGCGGATCATCAGCGAGATCGAGGCCGACGCCAAACAGTTCGGCGACGACCGCCGCACGCTCATCCAGGCCGAGCAGCGCGCCGTGGCCGAGGTCAAGGTGGTCGATGAACCCGTCACCGTCATCGTGTCGCACAAAGGCTGGCTACGCACGCAGAAAGGCCACGGCCTCGTGCTGTCCGCCCTCACCTTCAAGCCGGGCGACGCGCTCTACGCCACGTTCGAATGCCGCAGCGTCGATCCGCTCGTCGTGCTCGGCAGCGACGGCCGGGCCTATTCGATGGATGTGGCCGACCTGCCCGGCGGGCGTGGCGACGGCCAGCCCGTCACCTCTTTCATCGAACTCGCACCGGGCACGCAGGCCCAGCATTATCTCGCAGGCGCCCGCACCACGGCGCTGCTGCTGTGGACGGCGCAGGGCTTCGGCTTTGTCACCCGCATAAGCGATGCCCTGAGTCGCCAGCGCGCGGGCAAGACCTTCGTCACCCTCGAAGACGGCGACACCCTGCAGCGCCCGCTGGTGCTCGAAGCCGACGCCGATGGCAGCCCTGTCGGGCGTCTGGCCACCCTCAGCGCGGACGGCCGCCTACTGCTCTATCCGTCCGCAGAAGTCAAAACTCTGGCCCGCGGCGGCAGGGGCATCACCCTGATGGCGCTCGACGCCAAGGAAGCCCTGCAAAGCGTGGCGCAGTTGGCCGCAGAGCGCGACGCCCTGCTCGTCAGCGGCAAGGGGCGCGGCGGGGTGGCGCGCAGCGCCACACTCAGCGCCGCACAGCAAACCGCTTATGTCGGCAAACGCGCCCGGCGCGGACGCAAGCTCGAGGTGACGTTCAAGCCGGACCGCCTGAGCCGCGCGTAAAACAGAACGCCAACAAAAACGCCCTGCACAAAGGCAGGGCGTTTTTGCGTTGTCGTGCGGCGGTTTTACTTCACCACCACCTCTACCCGGCGAGCTTCGGCGCCGCTCGCGCCGCCCGTCGTTTCCGCCGGTTTTTCGAGGGTGATGCGATCAGCCGGCACGCCTTGCGCCACCAGCGCATCGCGCACCGCGAAAGCGCGCTTCTTCGCCAGCTCGGCATTCAGCGCCGCAGAACCCGTCGCGTCGTGATAGCCGCTGATCACCACCGAGTGCCCTTGCGCCACGGCCTCGGCAACTTGCTTGAGCGCGGCATCAGCGCCCGCCGCCAGATCGGCCTTGCCACTGGCGAAGTAGAACTTGACCACCCCGTTTTCCACCACCACGCGAGCGCCATCGGCCTGCGCATTCATCAGTTGCGGCATCGAGGTCGCCAGCATGGGGGCGGACGGCGCGGAAGCTGTGGCCGGTGCGGCCGCGGCCTGCCCTTGCGCCCCGCCGCCATCCTTGATGGCCACGCCGACAATCACCGCCACCGTCGCGAGCACGGTCGCCAGCACCACGCCGACAATGGGAACGTAGTTGTCATCATCCTGAAAAAACATGCCGATTCCTCCCTGAACCGTGAAAGTGCCGCAACCCGGTACGGCAAACCGGCAGCATTCTAGTGCAGTGTTTTACGCTTGATGGAACAAATAAAACCGATGGATTTGGCGTCAGGGCAAGGCGCCTACCACAGCGATACCCGTAGGTATCGCGCGGATGGGCAACGCCGCCCTGGCGGCAAAGACGCGGTTTTATGTTCCAGATAGCGTGAAACACTGCACTA